>JAKMEU010000282.1 GCA_022425845.1 Luminiphilus sp.
GTTGAGCATTGTGTAGTTGATGTATTCCGAAAGCCTTATGTCGTCCAGTACGTCGCCATCGAAAATCACAAGGTCGGCGAGCTTACCCGCCTCTATGGAGCCCAGGTCATCCTGCATGCCAAGGTGCATTGCGGCGTCATAAGTCGCGCCGCGCAGCGCTTCCCAGGGTGTGAAGCCACCCTGCACCATCATCCACATCTCCCAATGAGGTGCGAGTCCTTCCCGCTGCCCGTGCGCGCCGATCATGACGCGAACCCCACTGTCGCGAAGCTTTTTGGCGGTGCGGGCCACATTGATGTGGTTGTAATGGTGATCGGGGGCCTTGGGGCGGCGCATGCTGCGAGGCTCGACAAATTGAGCGGGTGAGTATCGCATCAGGCGCTCATTCAGCCAGACATCGGATCGGTCATACCAGTACTCCTCACCCATAAGCCCCCCGTAGGAAACAACAAAGGTCGGCACGTAACCGGTGCCAACCTGTGACCACAGCTGCAGTACGTCATCGTATATGTGGGCGATGGGAAGGGAGTGTTCAATGCTGGTATGCCCATCGATGAGGTGGTTCATGTTGTGCTGAAACTTCATTCCTCCCTCGGGCATGACCATGATGCCCTGTTGATCAGCGCTCTCAATGATCTGCTGTCGGGCACTACGCGCCAGTTGGTTATAGCTTTTAACCGAAATGGCTCCCGCGGATTTCAGCCGTTCAACGTGAAAGCTGGCATCTTCGAGGGTGTTGACTTCAGAGGTCGCACCCGGGGCATTCGCCCCGTAGAGGATGGTTCCCGTTGACCAGGTCCTGGGCCCGAGCACCAGCCCGGCGCGCTGCATTTCGGCATGGGTGAATATCTCACTGGTGTCGTTGGATGGGTCGTGAATGCTGGTCACGCCAAAGGCCAGATTGGAGTACTGCATCCAGTTTTGTTCCGGAATAATCTCTTCGCTGCCCATGCCGCCATGGGCGTGCGCATCGATTAAGCCCGGTGCAACGGTCTTCCCCTCGATGTCGACTACGGTGACCCCTGCGGGTATCTCTACCTCATCGGCCGACCCCACATGGGTAATGCGGTTTTGTTCAATAACGATCACGCCGTTGTGCAAGACTTCCTGCTGATTATCTGCGTCCCGCATGGTGATGATCGAGCCGCCAACCAGCGCCACCCGGGTCTCGGGCTTGTCGGCTGTCACTGAAAAACTCAGGTCGATCGTAGTGATGAGGGGAGCCTCCGGCTCGTGGATTTCGTCCGAGCCGCCCGATTCCTCGACAGCGGCAAACGCATCGGCCAGATCCCGTGTTGATAGATGGGGGCCGTTTGACCAACGAAGCGCAGCGCTGTCGGGAGACCAGTGCAGAAATTCACCGGCATGTTGCGAAACACGCCGGACCGGTATCGCGCCTCCCTGTCGAGTGGCGATCAACGGTGCGCCGGTGGCCGTCAGGGGCATGACGAATGCCGTGAAATGCTCGGTAAAAGCAAGCCAGTGACCATCCGGGGACACGGCAAAACTCGTGACCTTATCGCCTGTGGCGATGGTTCTCTCATCGAAGCCATTCAGGTCGACACTGCGGAGTTCCAAGCCGTTTTCACCGCGAGTCGTAAATAAAATGCGGCTGCCATCAGCGGAGAACTGCGGGCTTCTGCCCTCACTGCTGACTTTAACAGGCTGTCCGCCTTTGACAGCCACCCGATAAAGCCCGGGCTCAACGGACCAGAGCGGCGACAGGAGATAGCCCCCGGTCGTTTTCCTATAGACCACCGACTTCCCGTCGGGTGACAGGCGGGGTTGGACGTAGTGCCCGGGTGTCGAGACCAGAGTCCTGGGCCGGCCGCCACCTGTGCTGACCAATCGGACAGTACCCAGTTCCTGATCATCCCAGGTGGTGTAGACCAGGTTGCGGCCGTCCTGCGACAGTGACGGCCAGTATTCAAAATGCTGATTCTGGTCAGTGAGGCGCTCGGGCTGTTGCGGGCCATCCGCATTTAGCTTGCTTCGGTAAAGATAGCCCATGCTGCCGAAAATGGCGGCTTTCTTATCCGGGGTCATCTGGGGCCAGCGCAACATTTTGGAGGTCACGGTATCGGGAGCGACCTCCACAGCGAACCGGACTGTATCCCGGACTTGCTTGGTGATGGATAGGCGAGTCGACAGTGTCTCCAAATCCCCGGTTTCGGTATCCAGGCGATGCAGACGCCCCGCGGTCCAGAACACCAGATTTCGATTGTCAGGGAGCCACTCAAAGGCCGTGGTATTGCCGTGACTGCCCGCGGTTTCCTGTTCATCCCGCTCCAGGGTTGCGTAGACAATGTCTTCCCGTCCCGATTCGAGGTCTCTGATCACGATGGCACTATTGAAGTCAGGTAGCCGCTTCACAAAGGCCAGCTTCTTGCCGTCGGGTGACGGTGTGGGACGAACGGCACCCCCGGGCCCTCCCGTCAACGTTTCGACTTCACCCGTATCCAGGTTGAGTCGGTTGATCGCAAAAATGCCTGCAGTGGCGTCTTTGTTGTACTGCCAGACCCACCCGGGTGATGTGTCCTGACTGTAATAGAGAAAGGAGCCGTCGGGTGAGAAGGCCGGTTCTGCGATAGATTTTTGCGCCCGCTTCCCATCGGGGTTGTCTACCACTTCCACGCCTGACCCGCCCTTTATGTGGTACAGCCAGATTTCGCCCGAGGGAATGCTGCGTCTGGATATGCTGCCTTTTCGCGCCGCCAGCCACTGGCCGTCCGGCGACCACGCCGGATTGTGAATATTGTGTTGGGTTTCATGGGTAACCTGCTCCAGATTACTGCCATCCCGATCCATGACCCAGATGTTGTCGTTACCATCCCGATCGGATATGAATGCGATTCGCTCTCCGTCAGGGCTGAAGGCGGGCTGGAAGTTCCACTCGATACCGTTGGTCAGTGCTGCTGCTTCGCCCCCCGCGATTGGCATGCTGTAGATATCCCCTAGCATGTCGAAGACGACGGTCTGCCCGTCGGGGCTGACGTCGACAAAAGACCAGGTCGTCGTTTCCGTCTCGATGTTTATATCCCGCCATGGTCCCGGTGGTTCGGAGACGCTCCAGGCGTCGGCATCGTCCTCCACCGCCTGGCTGTTTAGCGAAAGCAGAAGTGAAAGAACGGCGAGTAGGCTTCGATTCATGAGGGGGCTCCATTGCATGAGGGGGCGCCATTGGAAGGGGCGTACATAAGTCCGGATGAGCATAGTACCCGTGACCTGCCCAGAGGCAAGACCCGGTGAGCGCCGGGCTCGACAGTGGTTTTCGGTTCCCCGACGTCCGGAACGGTTTTGTTGGCTTGTGCCGTCCCGGATAAATTTTCTCAGGGCTCAGGGTTGGCGTCGCGCCAGGCGCGCAAGATGACAGCAGTGGCGTCATCCACAGCGTCAAAACCTTCCCCGGTCTCCAGTATCTTGAGAATTCTGCGACCAATGACCTTGCCCAGTTCAACGCCCCACTGGTCGAAGGCATTGATGCCAAGAAGGCGGGACAGGAAAAAGGTTTTGTGCTCGTAGGCGGCGATCAATGCGCCCAGGGCGTTTGGCGTCACCGAATTAAAGTAGATCAGGGAATGGCCGTGGTTCCCCGGCATTTCATAATGGGGCCCAAAGGCCTCGGGTTGGCCCCGCTCCTGGGCGAGAGCCTGTGCCGCGGCCGTATCACGCCCTGTGAGCAGTGCCCGACTCTGGGCCAGCGCATTGGCCGCGAGCTTGCGATGGGCATCCCGATCCACGCCATCATTGGTTAACGGCAGGATAATGTCTGCAGTGAAGCGCCGGTTACCCTGATGGAGCAATTGGTAGTAGCTGTGCTGTCCAATGGTGCCAGCGGAACCCCACAGTACCGGTGCTGTGGGCTCTGATAAGGGAGCCCCTGAAAGGTCGACGCGCTTACCGTTACTCTCCATTGACAGCTGCTGCAGAAAGTCGGGCAGGTGCTCCAGCCGCTGGGAGTAGGGCAGGACCGCGTGGGTATCGCTATCAAGGTAACGTGTGTTCCAGAGCTCCAGTAGTGACAGCATCAGCGGAAGGTTGTCTTTGCCTGTGGCCTGCTGTGTATGTTCATCCATGCTTCTGGCGCCGGCCAGCAGTTTGGCAAAAGTAGACCACCCCCCCTGCAGTGCAACGGAGAGCCCCACTGCCGACCAGAGTGAATAGCGTCCCCCGACCCAGTCCCAGATCGGAAAGCAATCAGCCTCCTGAATACCAAAAGAACCGGCAGCGGAGATGTTGGTGGTGACCGCTACCATATGCCGTGCCACGTCGTCTTCCCCGGCGCCAGACGCGAGAAGCCAGTCCCGGGCGCGCAGGGCGTTGGTGAGCGTCTCCTCGGTTGTGAATGATTTTGAGCAGACGATAAAAAATGTTGTCGCAGGATTCAGTTGCGCTAGTGTTTCATCAAGATCCTGAGGATCGACGTTGGCGACAAAGTGTGTGGTCATTCTGTCCCCGGAACTGCGCAGCGCACGACACACCATACGGGGCCCAAAATCGGAACCGCCAATCCCCAGGTTGACCACGTCGGTAAAGGGCGTGCGGGCAAACCCACAGCGCTTACCCTCATGAACGTCTGTCACGAGTCTGATGAGGGACGCGTTAACCTTCTCGACTTCAGTAAAGAGCGAGGGCAGCTCGCCGGCTCGCGTGCCTCGCAGCAACGTGTGGAGAGCAGGGCGTTCCTCAGTGACATTGACGGGGGCGCCACCCGTGAGATTTTCAAAGCTGCCCGACAGGTCGGCGGATTCGGCGCGTTGGAGCAGAGCTTCCCGGGCTTCTTTGTTTAGCAGGTGTTTACTGTAATCGAGTATCAGGCCCGCAGCCTCGCAACGGCAGTCGCTGGCCCGATCGCCCTCAGCATCAAAGAGGTCGACGACCCGCACTCCCGACAGCTGCCTCGCGAGTGCTTCGAGGTGGTTTTCATCGCTAAGGGTGCCTGTCATTGCTTGCATTCCATTTACGTTACAAATCTAGCGCGGCTTCGGCCATCAGGACGGCCCCCATGAGTCCGGATACCGGCGCCAGTTGGGGTTGGCGAATAAGCTGCTCCACTGCCTCAGCGCTGTTCCACCGGGGTAGATAACCCGCCATCAAGCTCCTGAACTGCCCACAAACGGCGGCTCTCAGGCCCGGAGTTTCCATTACCCCACCCCCGAGTACCAGCGCGTCCGGCATCAGGGTCAGCGTTAAGTTAAGGCACATTTGCGCGACATAGTAACTCGTCAGGGCGTGGGCCGGGTGGTGGGGTGGCAGTTCGGATAACGGTGCGCCCCAGCGCTGCCGGATAGCGGCTCCAGAAGCCAGCCCTTCAAGACAGCTTCCATGGAAGCTGCAACAGCCCTGGGGCGCTGGGTCGTCAGGATGCACAGCGATGGCCATATGTCCCAGCTCCGGATGCCCCAATCCGTTACTGGGTCGGCCTTCGAGCATAATGCCGCCGCCAATGCCGGTTCCCACCGTAACGTAAACAACTCTGGGGCAGCCCCGGGCTACGCCCGCGCAGGACTCGGCCAGGGCTGCACTGTTGACGTCGCTGTCCACCACAATCGGAACGTTGAATTCCGCCAGCGCATGAACGTAGTTGACGCCCTGCCAACCGGCTTTCGGCGTGGGGCCAATCACGCCGTAATCTGCCCGCTTTTTTTCGATGCCCACCGGGCCAAAGGTGGCGACCCCAATGGACTCAAAAGGGCGCTGATCAAATTCCTGACGCAGAAAGGACAGTATCGATTGAAGCGTGATCTCTGGGTCGCCGGTGGCAACGCTGTAATAGGGATGGCGGGCAGTCACTCGCGATCCCACGACGGCCAGGCACTTGCTGCCGCCTGCTTCAATGGCTGCGATTCGCGGTGGTTGGGTTTCAGAGTTTCCCATGGTGGTAGCGTTTCCCGGGGCGTTGGCTTGCCGAATAATATAAAAAGCTCCATGGTGGCTGCTGCCAATAACAAA
>JAKMEU010000285.1 GCA_022425845.1 Luminiphilus sp.
TCGCGGGGCCGCTGCTCGTCAACGGCGAACATGCCCAAGGTGAATTTTACGTCCCCATGGCGACAGTGGAGGGCACCATGCTCGCCAGCTACAACCGGGGCATGAAAGTGATCAGGGAGTCCGGCGGCGTCACGACCACCGTGTCAGCGGAGTCAATGCAACGCGCGCCCCTTTTTATCTTTAGCAACGCCCGAGAGGCCAGGGATTTCCAGCTCTGGCTCAGGGAAAATTTTGAGGCCATCAAGGCCCAAGCCGAAAGCACAACGTCGGTGGGCAAACTGCTGGAAATCGAGAATTATCATGCCCATAACTTCATCGCGACGCGCTTTGACTATTCCACAGGTGACGCTGCGGGACAAAATATGACCAGCCGGGCCACGTTTTTCGCCTGCGAGTGGATCAGGGAAAACTATCCGGGGAAGATGCGCAATTACATGCTGTCGGGCAACTTCGATACCGAGAAGAAAACCTCCTCGGTGAATATGCTCAAAGGCCGCGGACGGCGCGTGACGGCTGAAATTACGATCCCGCGTAAGGTCTTGATGGATAACCTGCGAATCACTCCTGAGCAGATGCAGTATGGTTATCAGGTATCGACCCTGGCCTCATTCATGTCCAGCAGTTCCAATAATGCCAGCCATCCCGCCAACGGCCTGGCGGCGCTCTATCTGGCCACGGGACAGGACATCGCCAACATCGGCGAATCCAACCAGTGCACGGTCTACCAGCGCGCCACCCGGGACGGCGACCACTATTTTTCAATCACCCTGCCCTCTATCATCATGGCGAGCTACGGCGGGGGCACCAACCTGCCTACCCAGAGCGAATGCCTGAAAATGATGGACTGCTTTGGCAAAGACAAAGCGCTCAAACTGTGCGAAATCGCGGCAGGCCTGGTCGTCGCCGGCGAACTGTCACTGGCCGCGGCAACCCGCATCGACAAAGCCACCCGCACCAACGAATGGGTCGATGCCCATGAACGCTTGGGAAGAAACCGCTAGCGGGGCGCCAGCACTCGATTGAGCCCCGGGGATATCGCCGTGCTGACCGTCTACATCGATCTCAAAAGCCCCTACGCGTTTGTCGCCCTCAAACCCACCCTGGCGCTGGAAGCCGAATTGGGGGCCGCTTTTGATTGGCGCCCACTGACGCTGGATATTCCCAGCTTTCTGGGTTCTGCCGAGAAGCGCCAGGGCCAGGTGATACATTCCGAGGGCAGAAGCCCAAACACCTGGCGCTTCATTCACTACGCCTACATGGATGCCCGCCGTTACGCACAACGACAGGGCTTAATACTCAAGGGCACCGAAAAGATATGGGACTCGAGCCTGGCGGGCATCGCCCTTCTGTGGGTCAACCTGCACGCTCGACATCGCCTGGCTCATTATCTGGTTTCGGTTTTCACGCCTTTTTGGCAGCGCGAACTCAACATTGAAGACATTGCTGTACTTGAGGCATGCCTCCAATCGGCTGGCGTACCGCACGAGGGATTCAGGGATTTCGTCGAGGGGCCCGGTCGGGTACAGCACGACGCTCTCATGACACAAGCCAGGGATGACGGCATTTTCGGTGTGCCGACCTACGTGTTGGATGACCAGCTTTATTTTGGCCGGGAGCATTTACCCTACCTGCGCTGGCGGCTGGCCGGACAAAGGGGCCCGGCACCGGACATAGCCTATGACCCTGACGGGAATGTGCCGTGCTGACCGTCTATATCGATTTTAAATCGATCCCGAGTTTTCTTGCGCTGCAACCCACGCTGCGGCTTGTCGCCGAACACCCGGTGTCCACGCGCTGGCTTCCATTCAGGACCCGAGAGCGGAAGCTCCCCAGTAGTGTCGCTGGTCGGGAGCCCGCATTGAGGCACAAGCAGATCCGGGATGCGTATTACGACAGAATAAACCGACATCATGCGACGTTACGCGGTATTTCTCTGGCCCAGCGAGGGAAACAAGGGCAGACGGATACCGCGCTGAACGCGTTGTTGGGCATCGAGGGCGACCCCCTGCGCTTTATTGAGGCCTGCTATAGCGCCTACTGGACCCATGATGCCGACCTGAACTCGATGGAGACTGTCAGGGAACTGCTGGGTAATTCCGGCGTTGACTATCGAGGGGCCGGTCTTGATGACTTCCAGCAACTCGACGCCCATCAGGCGCAGGCAGAAGCCACGGGCGTCATCGATGCCCCCACGTTTGTCGTGTCGGACCAGGTATTTTTGGGCAGGGAGCACCTCCCCTGGATTAAAGAGTTACTGACCCAGCTCACGTATTGATTAATTCGAAATGCCCCACGGGTGTCTGCTGAGGTACTCTTTTCACGTGGCAAATAGCCAACCAGGCAGGTATGCAGCGAGGCATATA
>JAKMEU010000290.1 GCA_022425845.1 Luminiphilus sp.
GGGTACGGACGCGGCCAGTACGGTATCAACGCAGTCTGTACCGGCTTCATTAAATTTACCGTGCGTGATCAGGCTGAACGTCAGGCCGTGGCTCAGGTAACGGCGCAGATTCTACTCGCGGGCAGCCGGTCGGCTCCCACAATGGCAGGGTCCGCTATCGTGGAGGACATCTACGCGGAGGAGCGGAACGTTCCCTACGAAGAAGATTTATTTCCCAAGGCGATTCCCTTCGAGAATCAGGGTAGTGCAAGCATTTCTCTTACGCCGATCAATTTTTAGAGCTTCATTCCAGTCGGAGGGTGCCCCGGTCCCGGGTAGGATGCCGCCACTACGCTGTCAGATAATCGAGATTCAATCCGAGTCAAAAAGTCCTGGAGACCTCTGTTCCAACCTGGGTTTGTCCTCGGCAACCTCGACGATCAAACCCTGATCATCATTGGCGGGTCGATTCACGCGCTCGCTGACTCGATGGCAGGCCACATCATGGGTGATCGCACTGGCGAACAGGTCATGGCCTTCCAGCCAGTGGGTAATCCCCCGGGGATCGAGCAGCACGGGTTGACGATGGTGGATATGGGCGATGTTCGCCATGGCACCGCGGGTCACAATGGCACACCCACTGGATTCATTATAAATGCCTGCAAAGTACAGCAGGTCGCCCTGCAGGTGATGGTACCAGGGGCGTTTTTTACCACCATCACGCTGCCATTCATACCAACCGTCGGCAACGAAGACACAACGCTTGGCCCCTCGAAAGGAAGGTTTCTCCCGCAGGGTTTCACTGCGTGCATTGCTGAGGTGCATGGGAGTCTTCGCCCATGGCGGAGAATAATCCCAGGGCATCTGTCGGTAATCCTGCGCGGCGTCGATAACCAGCACCGAAGTCCCAGGGGCAATGTTATAGCGATCAGTCAGGGGGGGACTGAGATCCTGCAGGGCAGGCCGTTGGCTAACGGTCAGCGTGTAGCGACCGCACATGGCAGGTAGTTCACTTCTAGGCCTTCGACCCTGAATGAGCCCGAAGCCATCGCCACTGCCCAGGCCTGAGCATCACCGGGCAACCCCGCCGGCACGGGGGCCTGCAACTCGGCCCTGGCTTTTCCCCATCCTGGGTAACGGCTTTGCATTGTCGCTACGTAAACCACTTTTCATGACCGCAGTAGCGACAGTATATACCGAGGCCAGCAGCGGATGGCGCGCGTGGAAATCCCGGAAGGCAGGGGTACCAGCACAACTATCTTTTTGTGTGGGGAAGGGCTGGATTCACGGACAGGCGAATCAGCTCAAAAGCCGGCGCAGTCCTCATGGGCTGCGCCGCCGCGCACCCTCAGGTAAACAATTCCCCTGCCGCGCACTTTTCACTGACGCAGTTGGGCGCCTTGAAGCGCTCACCATAGTGCCCAGCAAGTTCATCACAACGATTGATGAAGCGCTCCAAGCCATAGGTGTTAACGAACTGGATGAGGCCGCCGGTCCAGACGGGTGCGCCAATACCCATGATCGAACCGATATTGCCATCGGCCACGGTGCGGAGCACACCCTCTTCAAGACAGCGTAGGGCTTCGATCACCTGACGGAAGAGCATTCGGTCTTTGGCATCCTGATCAGAGATGTCCAGGTCCGGTTTATAGTAGATGTCCAGCAGAGGCGGCCAGATTGCCTTGCTACCATCTTCAGCATACTCATAAAAACCGCCGCCATGGTGTCGGCCGCCCCGACCATGTTCACCGATCATCGTATTGACCACATCTCGAGCAACCGCCGCATCACGGCCGCTGGTATCAATACCCATTTCTTCCCAGGTCTCCTGCGCCTTGCGCGATAGCTCGAGACTCACTTCATCATAGACAGCAAGGGGTCCTACCGGCATCCCAACCGCTTTACCGAGGTTGTCTATTCTCACGGGGTGCATGCCCTCGCTGAGCAACCGAACACCCTCGTCAATGAAGGTGCCAAATGTCCGGGAGGTAAAGAACCCGAGAGAATCGTTGACCACAATGGGGGTCTTGCGAATTTGCAAGGCGTAGTCAAAGGCCTTGGCCAATGCCAGGTCACCCGTCTTCTCACCCATGATGATTTCAACGAGAGGCATCTTGTCTACGGGGGAGAAGAAGTGAACACCGATAAAGTTATTGGCGTCACGGCTGGCCTCAGCCAACTGGGTAATAGGCAAGGTCGAGGTATTGGAGCCCCAGATACCGCCCTCAGCCAGATAACCTTCCAGTTCTCCGGTGATCTGATGCTTAAGTTTAATATTCTCAAAGACCGCTTCAATGATGAGATCACAGCCCTGAAGGTCCTCATTGGCCGCGGTTGGCACGATCAGATCGAGAACAGCCTTGGCCTTCTCCTCTGTCATACGTCCGCGTTCGACCCGCTTCGCAAGCAGCTTCTCCGAGTAGGCCTTCCCCTTATCCGCGGCCTCCTGGCTAATGTCCTTGAGGATGACTTCTATCCCCGCCATGGCAGATACGTAGGCAATGCCCTGCCCCATCATCCCGGCACCCAGCACCCCTACCTTTTGGGTTTTCTGGGGGGGAACATCCTTGGGTCGTGACGCACCGCCATTGATCTGGTTCATCTGAAAGAAGAACGTATTGATCATGTTCTTGGCTTGGGGGGTCAGCGCCAGATAAGTCAGGCCTCGACTTTCGATGCGCATGGCCGTTTCAAAATCGACCCGCATGGCCGCGACGGCGATATCGAGAATCTTGGCGGGCGCGGGAAGCAGGCCGCGGGTTTTCTGCTGCAGCATCGCAGCGGCCGCCGGCAACATCTGCGCGACACCCGGTGAGTTCGCGTTACCACCGGGTATCTTGTAACCCTTGGTGTCCCAGGGCTGGGTCATAGCCGCCTCATCATCCTTATGGGCAGTTACCCAGGCTTTAGCGGCCGGCAGCAACTCATCAAGGGAATCCACCGTGGCATCAATGAGGCCCGCCTGCTGTGCTTTTGCAGGCACCACACGCTTCCCTTCAAGCAGGTACTCGTTGGACGCCATCAGGCCCATGAGATAAATCGCCTTGACGACACCGCCACCGCCGGGAAGAAGCCCCAATGTGACTTCTGGGAATCCCAGTTGCACTGACTTATCACTCCAGGCGACCCGGTGATTACAGGCCAGCGACAGTTCAAGACCTCCGCCCAGTGCTGCGCCATTAATCGCGGCAGCAACGGGTACGGCTAGTTTTTCAAGACGCCGCATGGCGGCTTTGGTGGCCTCAACGCCCTGGAAAAACTCATCAGCCTTGTCTTCGGTCACCTGACACAGCATGTTCAGGTCACCCCCGGCAAAAAACGTTTTCTTCGCCGAAGTCAGAACAACGCCGGTCAGGCCGTCCTCCGCCTCCAGCCTATCTATCGTAGTTTCCAACAGCGGCAAGAACTCGGCGCTCATTGAGTTTACGGGGCCATCCATATCCATCGTTACAGTGACGATGCCATCAGCATCTTTGTCGTAGTGAAATCCAGTCATGTTCCTGACGTCCTTTTAGGTTGGCTCAAACGCGTTCAATAATGGTGGAAATGCCCATGCCGCCACCCACACAGAGTGACAACATGGCGCGTTTGGCATCGCGCCTTTCCAGTTCATCTAACACCGTGCTGACAAGACATCCGCCTGTCGCACCGAGGGGGTGGCCCATGGCGATGGCCCCACCGTTAACGTTGGTCACCTCTGGGTCGAGATCAAGATCCTGCATGTAACGTAAGACCACCGAGGCGAATGCTTCGTTGATTTCCCATAGGTCAATATCCGCTTTGGTCATTCCGGCGCGCTTGAGGCACTTCTCGGCTGCCGGCCCCGGACCGGTCAGCATAATGATGGGATCGGTGGCCAGGACGGCGGTGGCGACAATGCGACCCCGGGGCTTCAAACCCAGATCCTTGGCAGCGCGCTCGCTACCAATCAATACCGCTGAGGAGCCATCGACGATGCCCGAGGAATTGCCCGGCGTGTGGACGTGGTCGATCCGGTCAAGCTCGGGGTATTTGTTGATAATAATGTCATCAAAGCCCAAACCGCCGTGCATCTCGAATGAGGCCTTCAGCTTGGCCAGCCCTTCCATTGAGGTCTGGGGCTTGATGAAATCGTCGCGCTCGAGAATGGTAATACCGCAATCATCCTTCACCGGAATCACCGAACCGTCAAACCAGCCACTATCCCTGGCATGGGCTGCGCGTTGTTGCGATTGCACCGCGTAGGCGTCAACGTCCTGCCGCGACCAGCCCCCCAGCATCGCTATGGTATCGGCACCAATACCCTGGGGCACAAACCCTGTCTTCATGGAAAAACCAGGATCAGAGCCCATGGCCCCGCCATTGGAGCCCATGGGCACCCGGGACATGCATTCAATACCGCCAGCCACCACGAGGTCTTCCCAGCCTGAGGCCACTTTCTGGGCGGCGATGTTCACCGCCTCCAGACCCGATGCGCAGAAGCGGTCCAGTTGTACACCCGCCACCGACTCATCCCAGTCTGCGTTTTGGACGATCATCTTGGCAACATCCGATCCCTGTTCACCGATAGGTGTCACGCAACCCATGACAACATCATCCACATAGGACGTGTCCAGGTCGTGGCGAGATTGCAGCGCCCTCAAAAGACCGGCACCCAGGTCCACCGGTTTGACCTCATAAAGCGTGCCATCTTTCTTGCCCTTGCTGCGGGGAGTACGAACGGCGTCGTAGATATATGCTGCTGTTGTCATGATGTCTCCATAGGCGCTGGCGCCTGGTGTTATAACGTGCTGGTGGCGTACATGCGGAGGCTGCGGGGCCAAAAAAAACTGGCGGGAAGAAAAACATACTCCAAGTTCAAATTCAATCTTAATGGCCTTAGTGGGGGTCGAGGTTATTGCGTTCGTGATCGCAACGTCGTGGTTGGTAATGCTCCGGCACTACCCAAAATCCACCTGGCCTGCGGGGAAACAGCGGACCAGCGCATACTTTGACCAGCAAAATCAGCAATTGATCGCTGTCTGATCTAGGCTGACCCTGCCGTATCACAAGGCCACCCTGCCACTGGAATGTTTCCGGCGGCCCAAGCTCCCTGGAGTAAACAATCAATGAGAAACCTCTGCATATTAATGCTATCCCTAATTGCGGCATCGGCGGCAACCGGCCAGGAAGCCGAGATGCGCTCCGAATTTGTGTACTGCAGCCTGAACCCGGAAAAAACAATGGCGGACGTTGTCGCGCAAAGTAAGCGCTATGGCGAGTTTTCCAAGGCACAGAAAACCAAATACGCCCAGGCCATCATGACGCCCATGCACAGCGGCGATACCAGCGGCTACGACTACATCCTGTGGGGTACCTGGCCCGACGGACAGGCGATGTATGATGAGTGGGGCTCCTATGCCAATGATTACAAGGCCTGGCTCGACGAAAACTCTGATGGTTCGGCTGTGGAACCCGCTTCTACCTGTAACCGCTCCGTCGCCACCTACAACAGCCTGGTCAGCCGGGTTGCGATTCCAGCAGAAGAGCGCGACGCAAAACGTCCGGTTCAGTTCAGTCGCTGCTCATTGAAAGAGGGCGTATCCATCGATCAACTCTACGCTCAGGCCGCAGCCAACAAAGAGGTTATGGAGGCCGGCGGTTTCAAGGGCTGGGCGATCTCTTACCTGTTTCCTTACATGGGATTTGACGGCAAGCAGGAATACGATTTCATCCAGACCAACTACTGGTACTCCTTCGCTTCCCGCGCACACATGGCGAACAACTGGTTGGACTTCGTAGCGGAAAACCCCGAGATCGAGAGCAGCATGAACCTGCTGGTCAGTTGCGAAGGATCCAACTCATTTGTCTATGAAGGAACCTTTAACAATCTGTAATCCCTCAGCGGGAGGTACCGGAGCACCGGCCTCCCGCGTTGCTTGCGCGGCGCAATCGGCCTTTCACATGAAACCTGTAACCAAGCGCTGCAGTTCGAATCGAAGAAAGCAATGCCAGGCCCGGTATCGACAAATTATCGTTCCCGCAGATGACCCAACGACGTGATCAGTCCAGAGGTGTCACTGTGTCGCCAAGATCTCGGGTAATGATTTCCCGAATGTGGGCCTTTAGCTGCTGATAAAAGTGTCGGGACGGCGCATGACGTCGGTACAGAAAAGCGTGCTCGCGGAAGAGCCGCCCCCCCTGCAGTCGCTGGACCCTC
Organism: Luminiphilus sp.; assembly: GCA_022425845.1. Taxonomy (GTDB): domain Bacteria; phylum Pseudomonadota; class Gammaproteobacteria; order Pseudomonadales; family Halieaceae; genus Luminiphilus. The sequence goes on from JAKMEU010000290.1 coordinate 6,158, forward strand.
AGTTCCTCCGGACGATGAATTTCGCTGCGGACATAGAGGGCTGGAAGAAAAGCCAGCCCCATACCCATAACCACCATCTGCCGGAGCGTGTCGAGACTGGTCCCTTCATAATCGCTGTTCAGCCGAGCCCCAGCGCGCTCACAGATCCGTTCGACTTCACGTCGCATGGTGTGGCGCTCGTCCATGGCAAGAATATCGAGACCGCGCAGGTCTCGCTCCGCCACATCGCCCACCGCCGGAAAATCCATATCTACAGGACTGGCGAGAAAGAGCGGCTCGCGAAACAGGGGCTCGCGGACAAGCGCCTCGGGAACCGATGAGATCGGGCCGATCACCAGGTCAAAGCGCCCCTCCTCGAGACCTTTAAGCAACATGTCTGGCACCTCCTCCCGGACGTGCAAGCGCAGTTGCTGAAAACGCTGGTGCAGGCTCGGTAGCAAACTGGGCAGCAGATAGGGGCCGAGTGTCGGCGGCACACCGAGTCTGTAGGTGGAATGACTGTGATCACTGATGAGGTGCGCGCTTTCCACAATATTACGCCACTGAGCCATCAGGGTCAGTGCCTCAGGTAACAGGTCACGCCCCGCCGGGGTCAGCAGAGTCGCGTTGCGGGTTCGTTCGAAGAGAACCACACCGAGGGCCTCTTCCAGGGCGCGTAACTGCACCGTCAAGGTCGGCTGCGTAACGCCGAGGCGCTGGGCCGCCTGGCGCAGGGAGCCCACCTCGGCGACCTCGGCAAAGTATTCCAACTGTCTCAACGAAGCCAAACAAATACCCCCTCCGATCGCCAAAGATCCAGGCGCTTAAAAAACTAGCGGTAACAGCCTGCTCACAGCGCCTGCATTACCATATAGTAAAAATCTATCACATAAATTGAAATCCTTTGATATACCGATGCACGTACACTCCGTATCTCATTCTTTACGGGTTCCGTAATGCGCGTTGCTTTCAGTTTTGACCTGACACACATTCGTGGCGATATCTACGGCGGTCTCACCGCAGGTGTCGTCGCTATTCCCCTTGCACTGGCCTTTGGTGTCGCGTCGGGGCTGGGCCCCATGGCGGGAATGTATGGTGCCATTATCGTCGGGTTTTTTGCCGCCTGGCTCGGTGGCACCCCAACCAATGTCTCAGGGCCCACCGGCCCCATGGTGGTGGTTCTGGCGGGCTTATTTGCGAGCTTGTCTGGTGACGTTGGACTGATTTTGACTGCGGTTGTTCTGGCAGGCCTCTTTCAGATTGCCTTCGGCCTGATCAAACTCGGGGATTTCATTCGCCTTGTACCCTACCCCGTGGTATCGGGTTTCATGAGTGGTATTGGCGTCATTATCATTATCCTGCAGCTGGACGCTACCCTCGGGCATATGGCACCGGCCGGGACGATTCCTGCCCTGAAGTACCTGCCCACGGCACTCACTGACATCAATTTTTCCGCTTTGGCCGTCGCAGTGGTCACATTGATTGTGGTCTATGGCTGGCCCACAGCCTGGGGCAAGTACCTGCCCGCGGCCCTGGCTGCCCTCGTGGTCGGAACGGTCATGTCACTGTTCATGGGCAGCATGCCAATCCTTGGCGAAATCCCCAGTGGTTTGCCCAGCTTCCGGATGCCCGTCTTCGAGCAAGGCGCCATGATGTTGGTTCTCGAGGCTGCCTTCATACTCGCCGTGCTGGGCGCCATTGACAGTCTGCTGACTTCGCTGGTCGCCGACAACATGACCCGGACCCGCCATGACTCCAATCAGGAACTAATTGGCCAGGGTGTGGGTAACACGGTAGCGGGTTTGTTTGGCGGAATCGCTGGCGCTGGCGCCACCATGCGGACCGTAGTGAATATTCGCTCGGGTGGCCACACCAAAATTTCAGGAATGATTCATTCCGCCGTGCTGGCCGCCGTCGTGCTGGGTCTTGGACCCATCGCCTCCCACATTCCCCATGCGGCGCTGGCCGGCGTTCTGATCAAGGTCGGGCTGGATATCATCGACTTCAGTTACCTCAGAAACGCCCACCGCGGACCACGGTGGGATTTAGCCCTTATGGCCCTGGTATTGGCGCTGACCGTACTGGTTGATCTGATCACGGCGGTCGGCGCAGGCGTGGTGTTGGCCGCCCTCGCCTATGTGCGGCAAGTCGCTAAAACCCAATTGGATGATCTGCTCTCCCGCCCACTGACAGCCACCAGCGAGGAAGAGCAGGCACTGATTGAAGAGCTGATCGACCGGGTAACGGTATTTGAGTTTGGCGGCCCCCTGAGCTTTGGTGCCGCCGCCGACGTGGGCCACCACGTCCGGGAGCGCTATAGAGATGGCATGCACGCCATCGTCCTGGACTTCCAGCGAGTTCCCTTCATTGACGTATCGGCTGTGCGCGCGGTGGAGACCATCGCCTGCGATGCAGAGCGTGCAGGTAAAGATGTCTACTTCACAGGCATGTCGGATGAAATCGCGGAAACCATGGTGGGCCTCAACGCCGACTGCTGCCTCAACATGGAAGAGGCGCGCTACAACGATCGGCTCACCCTACTTCGCGAGTTACGGGATGGCTATGCCAATAAAGTCAGGCACCCCAAACCCAGCAAGCACCCGGCTGAGGCAGCAACGGAATAAACAGGCACAGCAAAGCAGACAAGGACCCAACCCAACTACCTCCACAGGAGCATCAGTAATGAATGAGCAAGACATCGTGCAACTATTTTCGAACTGGAACGCAGCGCTGCAGACGGGAGATCCGGATCAGGTGACTGCGCTTTACGCCGACGATGCGGTACTGCTCCCCACGGTGTCCAACCAGGTGCGACACAACCACGCTGAAATCCGCGATTATTTCGTTAACTTCCTCGCCAAACAGCCCCAGGGGGTTATCGACGAATCCAACACACGCCATCTGGCCGATGACCTGGCCAGTAATGCGGGGGTTTACACCTTCAGCTTCGGGGATGGAAGCAAGGTGACCGCTCGGTTCAGTTATTTGTACCGGCGCGTCGACGGTGCCTGGAAGATTCTCGAGCACCACAGTTCGGCGATGCCCGAGGGTTAAATACCACGTGGCTTTACAGGAGCCTGCTAACCAGAACAACATGACCCCGCCACGCCGCGGGGTTTTTTTTGGGCGACTAACCTCGCCCGGGACCGTGCAACTCGGAGACCAGCGCCTCGGCATCGGCCCGCACCCGCTCCGGATCATCCGCGAGGAGCGTCACATGCCCCACCTTACGACCTTTACGCAGCCCCTTTCCGTAGGTTTGTATCAGGCTTCGCACGGGCCCCTGGGGCAGAGCGGCAGGGAACCTGTCATCCAACAAATTGACCATCGCTGCAGCGCCACTAAAGTGAGGCTGGCGAACAGAATGGCCCAGTACGCACCCCACATGCTGGGTGAACTGATCAGCACCCACGGCGCCAATAGTCCAATGCCCCGTGTTGTGAACTCTTGGGGCGATTTCGTTGACGATCAGCTTACCGTCGGTCACAAAGAATTCGATGGCCAGCACGCCCACGTATTCCATGGCACTCACCAACGCCTCTGCATGTTGCACCGCCTCGCCTGCCATCTCGGCAGAGATATTGGCAGGTACCAAACTGCCAATGAGGATGCCGTCGCGCATTAAATTTTCGGTCATCGGGTAGGTGACGGTACTGCCGCCGTGGTCTCGGGCCACAATAATCGCAAACTCCCGGTCAATCGCTATTTCTGCCTCAGCAATGACAGGAAAGCCCCCCGCCGGAACGAGATCGGCAACCTCAGGGCCCGGCACACGCCATTGGCCGCCACCGTCGTACCCGCCCAAAGTTCGCTTGCAGCGAACTGCCTGTCCGGGACGCGCTGCCAAACCTGCGACCAATTCTTCCGTGCTGGCCGCGAGAAACCAGGGTGATGTGGGAATATTGAGGGTATCCAGCATGGCTTTCTGCGTATCCCGCTCACGCAGAATTACCAGTGCACTATAGCCAGGCGCCAGACCGACCTCATCACGCGCTCGCTGCAGTATGGCGTCGTCGATACTCTCGCGCTCAACCGTAATGGCATCACAGGATTGAAGAAAGGCATCGAGATCAGCTTCGCGGTAAATCGTACCAAGGCCATGAACGACGGGGGTTTCATCTAGACACAGAAACGAAACCTGAACCTCCTGTCGGTTTGCCGCTTCACCCAGCATCTAGCTCAGCTGGCCACAACCAAT
>JAKMEU010000306.1 GCA_022425845.1 Luminiphilus sp.
GTCTGTCGGAGCTCATATATATCCTTGCTGTTGTAAGAAATAGAGGGGCCTGTACTCGCGTGAGGCCGGCGAACGATAATGCGGGTCCGCGACGCGAGGCACAAGCCTCTGAGGTGAATTGATGTCACTGAATACCTCCCCAGCAGCAGAACGCAACCGCTCATTCATATTGAGAGTACTGGAGGCGCACTTGCCCGCCAGTGGCACTGTCCTGGAGATTGCCAGTGGTACAGGCCAACATGCTGTGTACGCCGCACCCGCATTGGCACCACGGATCTGGCAACCCACTGACTGCAATGCCAGCTCAATCACGACGATTGAGGGCTGGATTGCGGCCCACCCCAATCCCAATCTTCGCCAACCCCTGCTACTCGATGTTCTGGAACACCCCTGGCCGGTAGAACAATCACAGGCCGGTCCGGAAATCACCGCCATTATCGCCATTAATATGATTCATATTGCACCATGGTGCTGTTGTGAAGCACTGTTTGACGGCGCCCAGCGGATCTTGCCACCCGGGGGTGTCCTGTATCTTTACGGCCCTTTCAAACGCGACGGTCATCACACAGCACCCTCCAACCAGGCTTTCGACACCGACCTGAGAAAGCGAGATCCCGAGTGGGGAATTCGGGATCTCGACGCGGTGACCCGGGAGGCTGCGGACCGGCAGCTCGGTCTGAGCGCTGTCATCGAGATGCCCGCCAACAACCTGTCGGTTGTTTTTAGCCGCCGTTAAGGGTGACCTCCGCTACCCGACGCTGGCCCTCCCCCTGATCCAATGCGATATGCACCCTGCGCTCCAGAGCGTAGGCATCGGCATCGCCCATTGCTGCCATCGATTGACTCTCACCGTGGGCAAGGACAGTGAGCCGGCTGGAGGCGATTCCCGCTGTCTTCAACTGGTTCGCAACCCGCTCTGCACGAGCACGGGAGAGCGCCATATTGGCCTCCGAGTGACCTCGGGGATCGGCGTAGCCCGTAATACGAACCGTCAGCCCGTCGTTGCGTTTCAGGAAAGTCGCCAACAGGGCGAGTCGCTCCTCACCTGCGGCCGTGAGCTGGCTGTCATTGGTTCGAAACAACATCTCGAGCTGCAGTTGCTCCAGCGCCAATCGCGCAAACTGGGCCTGCTCCCTCAGCGCCTCATCAAGGTCAGAACGCGTGTCGCCCAGCGCAGAACGGGTGCTGGCCAATTCATCCTGAGCCAACAAGAGCTCAGACCGTGTACTGGCGAGTGCCACCTCTGTAGCCTCAAGCTCACCTGACTGACCCACTTCATTCACCAGCCAACTGGCGCCCACAGCTCCCAGTACAAATCCGACAGGGCCCGCAGCCGCCGTCGCGACGGCCAGTGTGGTCAGGGCCGTCAGCTCCTGTTTGGTCGCAGTCTCAACTGCGGTCGCGGACTGGGAAGCCAATGCCGCCATCAGCGTGACTGCCGAGGCAGATGCCATTAAAGATTTCATATACAACTCCTGATCATTAAGAATTAAACGACCCCTGTGGTCGATGTCGTCATTCAAGCAGTGCAGGTGGGTGCCAGCGGTGCTCCAATATGGTTAAGCTGGGGGGAATCCTGCTGAAATATGGCAGGGCGAACCCCAGCAGCCGGAAGGTCTCTCGGTGCAAAAAATCATCCACATTGATGCCGACTGTTTTTTTGCCGCGATCGAAATGCGTGACGACCCCAGCCTGATCCACAAGCCTTTTGCTGTGGGCGGTAGCGCTGAGGGGCGCGGCGTGCTGACGACCTGCAACTACCCCGCGCGTGAGTATGGTGTGCGCTCGGCCATGCCCACCGCCCAGGCCTACCGACTCTGCCCGGAATTGATCGTGGCCCCCGTCAATATCAGCAAGTACCGCAGTGTCTCGGCACTGATGCTCGACATCTTTGAACGCTTTACCGATGTTATAGAGCCCCTTTCCCTGGACGAAGCCTTTCTCGACGTCACTCATGTCAGCTCCCACGACGGATCTGCATCGCGCATCGCTGAAGCGATTCGAACCGCTGTCCGGGATGAACTCGGCATCACCGTGTCAGCCGGCGTGTCCATCAACAAGTTCATTGCGAAAGTTGCCTCCGACTGGCACAAGCCTAATGGACTCAAGGTGGTCACCCCCGATGAAGTGGACGGCTTCTCAGCCGCACTCAAGGTCAGGGCGATTCCCGGCGTGGGGCCGGTGACCGCCGACAAACTGACTCGAATGGGCTTCAATACCTGCCGCGACTTACGGGAAGCGGACCCCATCAGGCTGAAACGTCGCTTCGGCAGTTTCGCCCAGACACTCCTGGAGCGTGCCCATGGTCGCGACAACCGTTCGGTCAATACACAACGGATTCGCAAGTCCATTAGCGTCGAGCACACCTACAGCAGCGATCTGGGCAATGGCAAACCCTGCCTCGACAAACTGCCGGGTCTTCTGGAAGAACTCACTGCCCGCATTGAAAAAACCGACCTCAGCCGTCGCATTCGAAAAGCGTACATCAAGATAAAATTCAACGACTTCTCCACCACCACGGTAGAGCGGGTTGGCACCGCAGCGACCCTAAATGACTATCAGGAGCTGTTGGTCGATGGTCTGGCGCGACGCGACCTACCGATCAGACTGCTGGGACTGGGCGTGCGGCTCGACCCCGACCTACCCGAGAAATTCGAGCAACTACCACTGGACATCGAAGAACAGCACCCCTGAAAACGGCGCAGGCGTCCTGTCATAGATTCAGGTAACCCATCCCCCAGTAAACAGCCATGGCCGTGGTCAGGACGTAGATATGATTGCGGGTCAACAAGGCGACAGCTGCAGCAGTTGCCAACCCCGCCACTTCCCGAACGGCCGGCAGCGACCCTTCACCGGGCGCCACCAGCATGGTCATGACCAGGGATGCCATAACGGCGGGCGCGACATACTCCAGGGCGCGCAACGCCATGGGAGGAAAGGTTTTGTCCGACAGGGCAAGAATGAAAATCGCGCGCATGGCATAGCTGCACAAGCCCATAAGGATGATGGTCAGCATCACCATATTCGACGCGCCTTGTCGATGAGCAAACCCAGGGCAATACCTGCGACAACAGCGATCAGCAAACCGCTGCGACTCGGCATATCCACCAGCGCGAGGGTCACCAGCATAGCGAACCCAGCGACGAGGGCTTTCTGCCACCCGTCGATTGCTGTGATCAGCAAGCCCATGAAAAGTACCGGCGTCGCAAAGGAAATATCCATGTCGGCGGGGATCACAGGCCCCACAAACAACCCCAGCGCGGTGAAGACCATCCAGAAAGACCAGAACGTGATACCTGCTGCCAGGTAATAGTGCCTGAAGTCAGAGGGTGGCAGGTCGCGCTTGCCAACACACAAGGCAAAAACCTGATCGATCAACATATAGGGTGCGAGCCAGCGGAACCAGCGAGGCTGGCGCTGCATGACAGGCGCCATGGAGAACGAATAGAACAGGTGACGCGCACCTACAACCAGAGCCGCGGTGGCCGCGGCTGCGAGGGAGGCACCCTCGCCAACGAGGGTTACAAGGGTAATCTGCGCTGCGCCGGAGAACATGATCGGTGACGAGCTCCAACCCAGCCACACGGCCAGGCCCGACTCCCTGACAGTCAGACCAAACACCAAAGCAAACGGAATGGCGGGCACGACCAAAACCAGCGCATCCAGTGCACCTTGCCGGCGATAATGGGTCTGTAAGGTAGGGGTTGAGGACATGAGACTGCGCGGACCCGATCAGGTTTCCAGCAGGAAAGTGACGGGGCCATCGTTGACAAGGCTGACCTGCATGTTCGCGGCGAAACGTCCCGTGGCCACATGGCCGGCATGCCTCGCCTCAATCGACGCGACAAAATAGGCGAACAGGTCCCGCGCTGTATCCGGTTCGGCCGCACAGGAGAAACTGGGCCGGGCTCCCTTCCGGGTATCGGCCGCCAGCGTAAATTGTGAAACCAGAAGTAAGTCCCCCGCCATATCGGTCACAGAAAGATTCATCCGGCCCTCCGCGTCGCCAAACACCCGATAGCCCAGCAGCCGATCGCACATTCTATCGACCTCAGCCCGTTCATCGCCTTTTTCGAGACCTGCAAAAACAAGAAGCCCTCGGCCTATTGCGCCTACCTGATCGCCCTCGACGTCAACGGACGCGCTCGACACCCTTTGCAGAAGACATTTCATGGCTTAGGCAATCCGGCACGTAGATCATCGAGTCGTTGCGCAAGTACCGGCTCGGCATAGGGCTGCACCTGCCCCACACCCCACACCGGCCCGGGCCATGCGCAATCGCCACTGAAGCGGGCAATCACATGGATGTGAAGCTGCGACACCAGATTACCCAGCGCTCCCGTATTGATTTTGTCGGCCCCGAACAGGGACTGCACGGCCTCACCCAAGACCACGATTTCGCGAAATACTGCCTGTTGCTGTTGGGCAGAGAGCTGGAATAACTCCACCACATCCGGCACGCGAGGAACCAGCACGAGCCATGGAAATCGCGTGTCATTCATCAGCAATACGGTGCTGGCAGGCCAGTCGCATACCCAGTGGGTGTCCGCCGCCAACCGCGGGTGCAGCTTAAACTGTTGCTCCGGCATGGTGATCAGAAAGGGATCAATGAGTAGCCTTCGTGCTGCAAGCGCACGTGAGCTCCCATGGCCGATAGGGCAATCGTGACATCGGGTCGGAATTCGTTCCATGCCATGTTCCGGAACGCCGCGGTCTGGCTGCACAGGTAGACCTTGACCCCGGCAGCAAAGAGCTGGTCCAGCAGCGCTGTATTGGGATTGGGGTCATTGAATCGCGCCTGATAGGCACCGTCGGTCAACAGGTCATTGGCGGCCATGCCATGCACCACGACTGCAAAGGAAATGTTTTCCCGGGGGACTCCGTTCTGCGCATACATATTCAGAAACCGCGCGACAGACACCAATTTCACGTTGGGGTCCCCGGGGAAGTTAGCGGTAGCGCCTACATCAATGGACACCTTGTACTCGGTATCCGGATTGAGGTTATAAAACCCTGGTGGAGGTGGCAGCACCGGTCCGTAATCGGGGATAACGGGGCCCATTCGAGGCGTGGAAGAAGCCTCTCCCTCATCCGCCCTCGCTGGCGAAAGCCCTCCACCGAGGCAAAGGGAGAGGAGGAGCGCTGAAATCGTTTTCAATGCCGACATGGTTATCAGGCCAATTGGAATACCACCCCCATGGTACTCGACTTTGGCAAGCCCGCCGCCACCCATCGCAAGGCCGCCCCGGACTACGGGCGACAATCCCTCGATGCGTCACCCCCCTGTAAAGACAGTCCGTGGGCTATCCAACCCTGCAGGTAGTAGGAAAAACGCCCCAGCAGCACCTCCAGCTCGGCATCAATAGCCGCCAGTGCCCTGTCCCCACCCTGATCTGCCACCTGCATAACGACCTCGGGCTCAAAACCGGAACCCACCCACTCAAAGCTCGGGTCGCTGACAAATTGAGCAGGAAACACCTCAGACAAGGTGGCGTCCAAACGATCCCCCAGCGCGACTGAACCTGCCGTTAGATCAGGTATCACACCAGCGGGCAGGAAACAGCTCGTTTGTGTTTGGGCAATCCGCACCAGGATGGGGGCCGCCCAGTCATCACTTTGCATTGACGATCGCATCCGCTGGTATTGGTAAGACTCGAGTACCCCGTGCCGATTGGACACCAACTGGATGACATTATCGGTCTCGCCCATGATCACTGACCACAGCGCCGACAGCAGACTCACACCCGGCAAGGGATCGGCGTGATACGGCTGCGTCAGATCGCCGATGTAATGCAATGCCCAACCCATGAAACGCCAACCCCAATAGTCATGGCCCGTATCGAAGGCCAGACGGGCGAGTGCGTCATACAGTGTGATTCGCCACAGCGGCAGGCCACGCTTCAAATCGGGCTGCGCAAATTGGGTCAGCCAGTCCAGATGGTAAAAGCCCATATGCAGGGGCGCCTGGGACCCATAGGACAGGTTGGGATTACCAAAGGGCTGCTGGCCCATCCCATAGTACTGGCCGAACTTGGTGCCATTGTCGGTGTACAGGCCGATATCCATACCCATGTCGGGCTCATCGCTCGCCGTCGCCAGTACGTGGGCAATACTGACCGCTCCGCCAGCTTCCAGGGCCTGGTAGCGGGTATCGTCATGAGATTCGCCGGGACCGAGAAACGACAGGTCGGACCACAGCAACGGCGGAGATTGCAACGGAACCTCCCCCGGCATCACCTGGTGGTATAGCGCGTAGTTCAACTCGGGGCTGATTCGCGAGGCGGCGATGAAACTCCCACGAAGTCCGCCGGTGTCCACGGGATTAAATTTCAGGGCGGCGGGCGTCGCTGGATACGCGGCATCCTGAGCCAGCATCGCGGACTCCACCGCATCGAGCACACGGGCCACACCGGTAGCCTCGGCTGACAGGAACTGATCCAGTGACTCAACGGTCAGTTGAGGCGCGTTGAGCGTGGGCTGCGCGCGCAGGAAAGGCCAGGCAAGGCTGGCATGATCAGACCAGGCCAGTGCCTGTTGGCAGGCAAAAAACAGTATCGGAATCAGACACAATCGCATAACCGGCTCCATGTGATATCGGGGCAGCGTGATGGCCACAACGTGGCAGTTTTGCCTCGCTTATTCAAGTCAGCCCGGGCCTTTGGTCTGTGCAAAGCGTGTCTAAGCCGATAATCTGGCCGTTCCCAGACGCTAAAAAGGTGCGCTCTTGTGAAACAATGGTTTGTCGGGGTGATGACCCTCATTATCGCAGCCTGCGGAGCGGAGACCATGCCCAATAGCACGCCAGAGACCATCGCCGATGCGATAGCAGCGGGGGCTACCGTCATCGACGTGCGCACCGCGGAAGAAATGGCAGAGGGTACGTTAACCGGGGCATTACCGATCCTCCACACCGAGATTGTCGCGGGCGTGGAAGCCCTCAACATCCCTGCGGATACCACCCTGGTTCTATACTGTCGCAGCGGAAGACGCTCAGGGGTAGCCACCTCTGCGCTGCAGGCAGCGGGCTATCGCAATGCCATAAATGGCGGGGGCTACACTGAACTTGCTGCGGTACTGGCCGAACGGCAGCCGGGCTAAGTCAGCCGCCTTCCAAGTTGGCCAGCGACCCGACAGAAAAGCGCGCCATCCTTTACGGATTGGGTGCGGTTGCGCTGTGGAGCACCGTCGCCACTGCCTTTAACATCAGTCTCGAGTTCGTATCGCCCCTGGTCCTCGTTACCATCGCCAGTGCAACCTCCTGGCTTTTCCTGGCCGCCATTCTGGTAATGACCGGTGAGTTTGGAGCGTTGTTCCGAATCCCCTCTCGGGAACTGCTACGCCTTTTCCTGCTGGGGCTGGTAAATCCTGCGCTGTACTACTTCCTGCTTTTTGGCGCCTACGCGCGGCTACCCGCCCAGGAGGCGATGGCCATCAACTACAGCTGGGGTTTGGTCTTACCTCTTCTCGCCGTGCCCCTGCTGGGACAGGCACTCCGCGCCCGCGACGTCTACGCCGCGCTGGTAAGCTATGCCGGCGTATTCGTGATCGCCACTCGCGGTGACGTTTGGGGTTTCCGGCTGTCCGACCCCATAGGGGTCGCACTGGCCCTGGCTTCGACCCTACTGTGGGCACTGTACTGGATTGGCAACGCGCGGGTCAGAACGCCCCCCGTGCAGGGACTGTTTCTTGGCTTTACCGCAGCGACCCTGCTGCTGGCCGCCCTGAGCGTGACACGGGGTGTCCTTTCAGACCTCCCCTGGCAGGGCCTGGTAGGGGGACTTTACGTTGGGCTGTTTGAAATGGGCCTTGCCTTCATATTCTGGCTAAAAGCCATGAGGTTGACGCAAAACACGGCCCGGATTTCCACACTTATTTTTCTTTCACCCCCACTGTCCCTTATCCTGATTTGGAGCATCCTGGGAGAAACGATACTGACGTCCACGCTGGTGGGGCTAACCCTGATCCTTGGCGGCCTGGCGCTGCAACATGCAGGGAAGACCCAGGAGATTCAGTCCGATGCCAGTGACACGGCCTTGAGTAGCGCAAATACCGACTGACCCTCCACCAAACCCAGCTCGTCGAGAGACGCTCGAGTTACCCGTGCACGGACAGCATAGCCTCCGGACGTCAAGAGCACGTCAGCAGAAGGTGACCCGGGATCAACCCTGATGGCCTGTACAGAGGCCGACAGAATATTTCTGATTGAAATAGCTTCGGGCTTCTCAGTTGCGAGGGCGATGTCGGTTGCATAAAGACGAAGACGCAGCCGGTCGCCGGGCTGTCCAATCAACCCGGTCATGGAAACGGTTTGGTCGCCAAAGGCCAACTGCGTCAGCAAATACGCCGGGTCGTGATCCCGCACCACCGCGTCAATAACAGATCCGACCTCGTCTCTTCCTGACACCTCCGGTAAATCCAGTCGCGCCAATATGTGAGCAATGGGACCCACTGCCGCCCTGCGACCATCCCGCAGCACCAGCAGTTGATCCGCCAACTGCGCCAGTTCGTCAAGCGTATGTGCGACATACACAGTGGGGATCTGAAAACGACGAATGACCCGGCGCAAATAGGGCAGAAGTTCATCCCGATAACCCCGGTCCGCCGCTGACAGGGGCTCATCCAGCAACAAAAGCTGTGGCGCACTCATCAGGGCCCTGGCCAGGGCAACCCGCTGCTGCTCGCCGCCGGAAAGTCCCGTGGGGCGACGCTGCAGCAATGTCTCAAGCCCAAGGGTTTGCACCACTTCACCCCAAGCCGGTGCGCTTCCCCCAGCCCGCTGGGCAGCAAAATCCAGATTTTCTGTCACGTTAAGGTGCGGAAACAACCGGGCATCCTGAAACACCATGCCCACACGGCGCTTGTGGGTGGGCACCACGATGCCAGCCTCGGTGTCCAACCAACAATGGTCACCTATATCAATACGGCCCCGCCGGGGCTGATCAAGACCCGCCAGCAGACGCAGCAGCGAGGTTTTACCCGCGCCGTTACTGCCCACTACGCCCAGCACCCCATCAATTTGCAATTGCTCGCTGAGCTCCAGGGAAAAGTCGCCGAGGGTCATCGCCAGGTCTAATTTTATCGCGGCCACAGCGTTATACCCCCGGGCCCAGCCGGAACGACAGACGACGGTTCAGGCCATAAACCAGCAGCAAAACCGTGAAAGAAAAACCTAATAGAACCGCCGCCAGGCGGTGAGCGCTGCCGTAGTCCAGCGTTTCAACCGCCTCGTAAAGCGCCACCGATACCACGCGGGTCTCCCCCGGGATATTGCCTCCAATCATCAGCACAACACCAAATTCGCCCAGCGTGTGGGCAAAAGTCAGCACCGCTGCGGTGATGTAACCACGTCGTGATAAAGGTAAAACCAGCCGCAAAAACCGATCCGAAGGAGAAGCACCCAACGTTGCCCCCGCCTCCAATATCCCGGGCCCTACGCCGGCGAAAGCAGCCTGCAAGGGCTGCGTTGCAAAGGGCAGTGAATAGATGACCGAGGCCACAACCAATCCCGCGAAGCTGAAATTAAGCGGCTGGCCCGTTACCTCTAACCACAATGCGCCTAACCCGCCGTCAGGCGCGAACCAGAGCAACAGGTAAAACCCCATAACCGTGGGCGGCAAGACCAGCGGCAGGGCAACGAGGGCCTCCACCCAACCGGCCCAGGGACGCGTGGAGTGCGCAAGCCACCAGGCCAGGGGCGTTGCCAACAGCAGGAGGATGGCGGTTGTTACCCCTGCCAACTGTGCCGTCAGCGCAACGGCCTGCCACTCAATACCGATCATGCCCGGCCTGCCCGTCAGAACTTACGTAGCCCATGCTCAGCAAGGTCTGCTGGGACTCTCCAGAGAGAAGGAAGCGTCGGAAATCCCGGCCCGCACGGCTGGCGGCCCCCCGCTGCGTGAGGATAAGCGCCTGTTCAATTGGGGGGTGCCAAGCCTCAGGGATCAACCTGTACTCCCGCTTCGGCACGTCGGCGGCCAGTAACTGGGAGTAAGCCACGAGGCCTCCGGGAACCGCGCCCGAGGCTATCTGGGTAAACGTTGCGCTAACGTTTTGCCCCTGAATCCATCGTCTTTCCATAGCTTCTGTCGGGAATTGCGCTGCCACGGCGGCAGCCGCGGCCCCGTAGGGTGCCACTTTGGGATTGGCATAGGCGAGGAGTGAAGCCTTCGACAGGTAGTCAGCCACATCGGGCGGTCTATCAGAGCCGGGGACCCACAGGGCAAGCCTGCCGCGGGCATACACAGCGTAGCTATCATCGGCACCCAAGCCTTCCTTTTGCAACCTCAGGGGACGGCTTGTGTCCGCGGCCAAGAGCAGGTCAAAGGGCGCGCCCTGGACAATTTGGGCGAACAAAAGACCGGTCGATCCAACAATCAAATCCACTGGGATACCACTGGCTTCTGTGTAGCGGTCCGCCAAATACTGTGCGGGCTGTGCGAAGTTGGCCGCCACGCCAACCAAGAGCGGCCCCTGGAATTCGGACTCTGCCAGAGCGGCTCCACTGATCAGGCAAAACGCCAGGAGCAGCCCCAGCGACTGACACCTTCTCCCGGAGGGTCGGGATGCTAATCCCGGCATTGATCGGGACATAGCGCTACGTTCACAGCCGGGGCGCCGGCAAAACACCCAGCTCACCCAATCGTTCGTTAAGATAACTCTCGGCACTGTAGCGGGACGACAGCTGCACCTCGGGCCTGGGGTGCAGGAACAAGGGCAGGGACATCCTTCCCGTCGGACGCGGCTCCCGCTCGTCAACCACCCGGTGGGTCGTGGAGGGCAACCATCCACCCAATACCTCCTGAAGCATATCGCCGATATTGACGAGCAGCTGCTCGGGCCGATTGGGAGCCTCAATCCAGCGCCCGTCGCGGGTGCAAATTTCGAGGCCCGGGCCATCAGCCGCGGGCAGCAAGGTCAGTAAGTTGATGTCCTCATGAGCAGCCGCACGGGGGCCATCATCATGGGCCTGAATGGGGGGATAGTGCAGCACCCGGAGCATGCTTTGGTGACTGTTTGCAATCATGCCGCTCAGTGGTTCGCCCAAATTGGCCATGACCTCCGCGGGTGCTTCCCTTTCGATGTGGATGAGCAGCTCAGCGGCGAATGCAACCGTCTGCTGAAAATGCGCCTCTAGATCAGCTCGAAGATGCTGCGGGCAGCGCCCCCAGGCGTAGTACTGGAAATACTCCTTGAAATCCCGCCGCCGACTCCCCTTGGCATGCTCCGCCACATCAGTCGAGAAATACCCATCCTGCCGAATCGGGTCCATGTCATATTCGGCATCAACGCCCCGGGCAAAATAAGTGCGCCAGTCGCGATAAATGGACCGAACGCGTTGCATATCCAGCGGGTGGTCAATCAATGCACCGAAGCCATAGTCCTGCAGTGAGGCTACAAACCGTTGCGCGAAATCGGGATCGCGACAGGAAATCAATGGCAATACAGAATTCGAGTCAGTCACTGGCTTCAGCCCAGCGAAATAAAGAGTCCAGCCAGCGCCGCACTCATCAAATTGGACAGGGTCGCGGCCAGCAGAGCTCGCAGGCCAAATCGCGAAATCTCATCGCGTCGCATGGGAGCTATCGAACCCAATCCTCCCAGCAAAATGGCGATGGACGACAGATTGGCGAAGCCGCAGAGCGCGAAAATGACAATCGCTGACGATACCGGGGAGAACTCTGTAGCAACGTCGGTATAGGCGACATAGGCAACAAATTCATTGAGGACGAGCTTCTGGCCGATAAGGCTGCCTGCCATATTGGCCTCCGACCAGGGCACACCCAGCAGCCAGGCCAGAGGCTGGAAAACAACGCCCAGCACGCTCTCAAGTGAGAGTCCCTCAAAGCCAAAGATCGATCCGCCCCAACCTAGAAGACCATTGACCAGCGCAATCAACCCGATGAAGGCAATCAGCATGGCCGCAATGGCGCCCGCCATGCGAAAGCCATCCAGCGCACCACTTGCGGCGGCATCCACCAAATTGACGTAGCTGTCCTTTTCCGGACCCTCGCCCCGCTCTGGCTTCACCGGTTCCTGGGTTTCCGGCTCCAGCAGTTTCGCCATTAACAGGCCTCCCGGGGCTGCCATGAAAGACGCCGCGAGCAGGTACTCCAGCGGTATGCCCAGAGCGGCGTAGCCTGCCATGACCGATCCCGCAATGGAGGACATCCCGCCCACCATAACGGCAAAAAGCTCGGAGACCGTCATACCTGCGAGGTAAGGACGCACCACCAGCGGCGCCTCGGCCTGTCCTACGAAGATATTGGCGGATGCGGACAGGGACTCGGTATGGCTGGTGCCCAATAACTTGCGAAGTGCTCCCCCAAGGGTTCGGATAATCAAGTGCATGATGCCGACATGATAGAGAACCGCTATCAACGCACTAAAGAAAATGACCACCGGAAGCACACTGAAGGCAAAAATAAACCCTACGTTACTGTCCACTGACGCCAGTCCGCCAAACATGAATTCGATGCCCGCGCGGCTGAAAGCCAACAGCGTGGCGATCTGTTCCGAGGCGACAGCCAGAGCGGCCCTGCCCCAGGTACTAAAAAGCGCCAGAAAGCCAATGGTCGCCTGCAAAGAAAATGCGAGCCCGACGGTCCGCCAATTGATTGCGCTGCGATTGGACGACAGTACCCAGGCAGTCGCCAGAAGAAAAGCAATGCCCAGGAGACTACCCATGACACCGACCTCTGGCGTGACGACCCACCCTGACCCGTAATGCCGACACTGACCTCATGATGTGCTCCCCGAGGTTGCAAGACCTGCCTCTGCCAATCCCGATTGACTCTGGACCTTGTCGCTTGCTGCGGCCATTGCCGCGCCCAGCGCCGCGACAAAGGCATCGTAATCGCCCCCGCAGCGCGCCAACGCGGGTGCATCGAGGAGTGTTGTGAACGTGTTACCCGTTCGCGCAATGACCAGAGGCAGTTTGCCCTGGGTATAAGCCGCCATGGCCGGGGATTGCTCGTCCCGATGTAACCACTGAAGGCCACAGCCAAGCTGCGCGTTGGCACGCCATGCGCTCTTGCCGATGGGATTCCAGCCATGACTGATATCACAGAGGGCGCAGTGCCGTTGTCCTACGATTTTTCCGAAGGTATAAGCCACCTCGCCCAAAAGCGACCCCCCGGCATCAAAAATTGCAAAATAATCAGTCGACACTGTAA
>JAKMEU010000319.1 GCA_022425845.1 Luminiphilus sp.
GCGCGGCATTGATACGGTGCTTGCCGAGCTGCGTGCCCGTGGCGAGAAGGTTTAAGGAGTAGCATCATGCGTGAAAAGATTCGAATGAACTCAACGGCCGGTACCGGGCATTTTTACACCACAGACAAGAACAAGCGGACCATGCCAGAGAAGCTGGAAATGAAGAAGTTTGATCCCGTGGCGCGTAAACATGTGATCTACAAAGAGGGCAAAATCAAGTAGCACAGCTTGATAGGCCCCAGTGAAAGAAGCCCCGGCGCTGCGCCCAGCACCGGGGTTTTTTATGGGCGATGAAACATGCCAGAGCTTCCCGAGGTAGAGACAACACGCCGTGGCATTGATCCGCATGTTGTGGGTCGCTGCGTATCCTCCGTTGAGGTTCGAGAGGCCCGGTTGCGCTGGCCCGTTGACGAGGCGTTACCTGAGTTGGTGTCGGGACAGCAGATACTGCGTACCCGGCGCCGAGCAAAATATTTGCTGATTGATCTCGAGACCCACACGCTCATGCTGCACCTGGGCATGTCGGGGTCCCTGCGGGTGATGCCGGCGCAGGCAGCCCCTCTTTTCCACGACCATCTGGATATTGTCCTCGATGATGGCAATTGTCTGCGCTATAACGACCCTCGTCGCTTTGGCAGCCTGCATCTCCTGACGACCGATGATCACCCCCTCCTTCGACATCTGGGCCCCGAACCCCTGTCCCCTGATTTTGATGGCGCCTGGCTGTATCAAAAGGCCCGGGGCAGGCGCATGGCGGTCAAGCAGTTCCTGATGGACGGGCATGTGGTGGTCGGCGTGGGGAATATTTATGCCAATGAAGCCCTTTTTATGGCGGGTATTCGTCCTGACCGGGCGGCAGGCCGCATCAGCCTTGAGCGCTACCAGCGGCTTGCAACCGCGGTAAAAGCGCTGCTTGCCGCGGCGATCAAACAGGGCGGCACGACGCTGAGGGACTTTGTGGGCAGTGACGGTAAGCCCGGCTATTTTGCGCAGCAACTCAGCGTTTATGGGCGCTCAGGATTAGCCTGCCGCCAGTGTGCTGCCGGCCTTCGAGAAATAAGACAGGGCAATCGCAGCTCGGTCTACTGTCCCAGCTGTCAGCGCTAGGCGGGAAATTTTTGCTGTAGGGCTGCTGCGACTGCGGGGGCAACAAAGGGTGTTATGTCGCCGCCAAGAGAGGCTATTTCCCTTACCAGGGATGACGAAATATAGGCCAGGTCTTCGGCGGGGGTAAGAAAAACACTCTCGAAATCGGGTTTGATGGCCCTATTCATGTTGGCCAGCTGAAACTCGTACTCAAAATCTGCTACCGCGCGCAGTCCACGCAGGACGCAATTTGAGCCCTGATCCGTAACGAAGTCGGTTAACAGGCCGCTGAAGCCACAGACTTCAACATTTTCGAGGTGCAACAGTGACTGTTGCGAGAGCTCGACGCGCTCGCCAAGGTTAAATAGCGGCTGCTTCTTTTGGCTTTCTGCGATCGCAACGACCACCCGGTCAAACAGCCTCGCAGCGCGCTCCACCAGGTCAATGTGGCCATTGGTTATGGGGTCAAATGTGCCGGGATAAACGACGGTTTGTGTGCGCATGGGCTCGGGTTCTCCTCCCCTGACGCGCCGAATGTACACGCCGGGCTGCCCGCAGACAAATGCTAATCCTCCGTAGCCAGTAACAGATAACGCACGCCACCCGCGGTCTTGTCCCGCAGAACGGCCATGGAAGGGGGGAGTACAGGAGGCTTTTCTCCGCTTCCCATCTCAACATAAATTTGCGCGTCCGAGGCCAATATTCCCGTGTTTTCCAGGTGTTTCAGCGCCGGGCCCAGCAGATCAGCGGTAAAGGGGGGATCGAGGAACACAATGTCTGCCGGCCCGCCCTGCCACTGCAACCCGTTCTGGCAGTGGACGGCGGCACGGGATGTGGCGTCCAGCAGCGCAAGATGCTTGTGAATGCCTTCGGTCGCCAAACTGGAGATATCCACAAAGTCGCAGTACCTGGCGCCTCGCGATAGCGCCTCCAGACCCAATACCCCGCTGCCGGCAAAGAGATCGAGACAGTGGGCACCCTGAATTCGGCCAGCAAGCCAATTAAACAGGGTCTCTCGGACGCGGTCCGGGGTGGGCCGCAGGCCCGGCGCATCAG
>JAKMEU010000328.1 GCA_022425845.1 Luminiphilus sp.
GCCATGGGCTCCCCCAAAAAATATGCTGTTGATTGTTAACTTTAAGCGCTCAGAATTTGGCGCCTTTTATCATCTGGACGCTGAATTATTCGCGACATTTATGCGCCCAAAAACGCCATGTCCTGCCTCCCGCGCCAGACGCCCAAGCACAGGACCCAGCTGCTGAAACCGTGTTCGAATTACCTGCCATTTCCCACGATCCCCTTCCTGCCATCAGTCCGATGCCGCCAGTGCCGCGCGCACATCTTCATGAAGCGACTCAGGCGCCTCCGACGCAATTTTAGCGAGATCTGAACACATGCTGGGCGACCAGAACCTGAGCATGTGCTCTGCAATCTGATCCGCGACATTCTCCCGAGTCGGCATATTTTCGGCGATCTGGTTAGCCATTTTAATGAGGTGCTGTTGGGTATAGTCCAGTGTCACGTCACATTCCCGCTACCGACGGGCGGATCTCCACCGCCGTGACCTTGTATTCCGGGCAGTTGGTCGCCCAGTCGGAGTTGTCAGTGGTGATGACGTTGGTACCGCTCACTGGATGATGAAAGGTCGTGTACACAACCCCGGCTGGGATATCGTCACTGATATGGGCCCGCATCCGCGTGCTGCCCGCCCGGCTCGACACTTCCACCCAGTCACCGTCAGCGACACCACGCAGCTCTGCGTCAGCCTCATGAATTTCCAGAATATCTTCAGCATGCCAGACCGTGTTGTCGGTTCGGCGGGTCTGAGCCCCGACGTTATATTGACTGAGAATTCTTCCAGTCGTGAGCAGCAGGGGAAATTTGCGGGTGGAGCGCTCGTCGGTGGGTACGTAGGGTGTGGTGACAAACTGACCCTCGCCTCGCACAAAACGCTGCGCGTGCATGATGGGCGTGCCTTCCGGAGCCTGCTCATTGCAGGGCCACTGGACACTGCCACGCTCATCGATAAGCGCAAATGAAACGCCCTTGAAAGTCGGTGTCAGCGCAGCAATCTCATCCATGATTTCAGATGCGCTTTCGTACTCCATTGGGTATCCCATTGCTGCGCTCAGGGCACAGGTGACCTGCCATTCGGCCATTCCCGAAGCCGGCGGCACGACCGGACGGACGCGATTGATACGCCGCTCTGCGTTTGTAAACGTGTCGTCTTTCTCAAGGAATGAAGTCCCTGGCAGAAAGACGTGGGCATACTTTGAGGTTTCGTTGAGGAACAGGTCCTGAACCACGACGCAGTCCATGGACTTCAGCGCGTCCTCAACATGCTTTGAATTCGGATCCGACTGCGCAATGTCCTCACCCTGTATGTAAATGCCCCGAAACTGCCCGGACACCGCAGCATCGAGCATGTTGGGAATACGTAAACCCGGATCTTCACGCAACCCTACGCCCCAGAGTGCGGAAAACTGTTCTCGCGCGGCGTCATCGGAAACGTGGCGGTAACCGCTGAATTCGTGGGGGAAAGAGCCCATGTCGCAGGCGCCCTGAACGTTGTTCTGGCCACGCAGCGGATTGACGCCTACGCCATCCCGGCCAATGTTCCCGGTTGCCATGGCGAGGTTGGCCATGGCCATTACCATGGTGGACCCCTGGGAGTGCTCGGTAACGCCAAGTCCGTAATAAATGGCGCCATTGCCTGCCTGGGCATAAACGGCGGCGGCGGATCGAATTACCTCTGCGGCGACACCGCTGACCTCCGCCAGATATTCAGGGCTGTTTTCCGGCAGCTCTATGAACCTACGCCAGGCGGCAAAAGACGCCTTGTCGCAGCGTTCCTGAACAAAGTCCTCGTCTATCCAACCCTCGGTGGCGACCACATGGGCCAGCGCGTTCAAAACGGCGACATTGGTGCCGGGCTGTAGCTGAAGATGCTCGCTGGCGGCGACGTGGGGCGACCGGACCAGATCAATCGATCGCGGATCAACAACGATCAGCTTGGCACCCTGCCGCAATCGCCGCTTCATGCGAGACCCGAAAACAGGGTGAGCGTCGGTTGGATTGGCACCGATCACCATAATAACGTCGGCGTGTTGCACAGAGGCAAAATCCTGGGTACCTGCACTGGTGCCGAAAGTTTGCTTGAGGCCATAACCCGTAGGCGAATGGCAAACGCGGGCACAGGTGTCGACATTGTTGGTACCCAGTGCGGCCCGCACCATTTTCTGCACCACGTACACTTCCTCATTGGTGCAGCGCGACGAAGTGATACCGCCAAGGGCGTCCACCCCGTATTGCTGTTGAATGGTTTTAAATCGATCGGATGCAAAGGCTATGGCGTCAGACCACTCAACCACCTGCCATTCACTGTCGATACTCTCCCGGATCATGGGTTGAGTCACCCGATCGGCGTGGGTAGCGTAACCCCAGGCAAAGCGCCCTTTGACGCAGGAATGCCCTTCATTCGCACCACCCTGCTTATCCGGCACCATGCGCACAAGCTCGTCACCCCGGAGTTCCGCTACGAAAGAACAGCCGACACCACAGTAAGCACAGGTGGTTTTGACTTTCCGCGTGGGTACACCCAGATCAATGACACGGGTTTCCTGAAGGGTCGCGGTTGGGCAGGCCTGGACACAGGCGCCGCAGGAAACACATTCGCTGTCCAGGAAGGCATTCTCTTCGCTGGGGGACACCTTGGAATCAAAACCGCGCCCCGCAATCGTGAGGGCGAAGGTGCCCTGAACTTCTGAACAAGCCCTGACACAACGGCTGCACACAATGCATTTGCTGGCATCAAAACTGAAATAAGGATTAGAAGAATCCTTACCGGCATCAAGGTGGTTCGCTCCCGCCTGCGTATAGCGCACAGACCGTAGCCCCACTTCCCCGGCAGTATCCTGAAGTTCACAATCACCGTTGGCGGAGCAGGTCAGGCAGTCCAGCGGATGATCCGATATGTAGAGCTCCATAACGCCCTTGCGCAGCTTGTCCAGCCGCGAGGTTTGGGTCTTGACCGACATCCCATCCTCACAAGGGGTTGTGCATGAGGCAGGCGTGCCTTTGCGACCCTCTACTTCAACGAGACACATACGACAGGAGCCAAAAGCCTCAAGACTGTCAGTCGCGCACAATTTGGGAATCTGCGTGCCAGCCAAACTCGCCGCACGCATGATCGATGTACCGGCGGGCACGATCACGGGCTTGCCGTCGATACGGACTGTGATCTGGGTATCCGATAAGACCGCAGGTGTACCCAGATCGAGGGCTGCTATGTCAACTTCAATAGGCTTGTTCATGGGCTACTCCTCAAGCGGCAGGCGGTTTCATACCGTGCCGCTTGAAATCTTCAGGGAACTGATTCAAGGCGCTCAGGACCGGTTGGGGGGTCAATCCACCCATTGCACAGAGTGACCCCTGCGTCATTACATCACAGAGATCACGCAATAACTGCTCCGCTTCTGCGGGTGCGTCCGAGGCCAGAAGTCCATCAATCACTTCAACACCGCGCACCGCCCCTATTCTGCAGGGCGTGCATTTACCACAGGATTCTTCGACGCAAAATTCCATAGCGAATCGTGCTTGCTCCGCCATGTCCACGGTGTCATCAAACACCACAATACCACCGTGCCCCAGCATGCAGCCCTCGGCGGCCAGCGCTTCGTAGGCCATGGGCACTTCAAGGGCGTCTGCAGACAAATAGGCGCCCAGCGGACCACCCAACTGGACAGCCTTCACCGGACGGCCCGATCGCGTGCCCTGACCCAGTTCGTGGATCAACGACTGCGCAGTGACACCAAAAGCCAGCTCAACAATACCGCCTCGAGCAATATTGCCCGCCAACTGGAATACTTGCGTGCCCTTGGAACGCTCCTGACCCAGGGCTGCGTAGGACTCGGCGCCACGATCGAGTATTGAGGGCACGCTCGCGATGGTCAGGACATTATTGATGACTGTCGGCGTCCCAAAAAGGCCCTCTATCGCGGGGAGCGGCGGCTTGGCCCGAACCATTCCCCGACGCCCCTCCAAACTTTCCAGCATGGCTGTCTCTTCACCGCAGACGTAAGAGCCAGCTCCCACACGAATAGTGACGTCGAAATCACAGCTGGAATCCAATATGCCCTGACCCAACCAACCGCGCTCGCGAGCGGTTTTGATGGCTTCTGACAAAACTGCAATGGCCGCTGGATACTCTGACCGGAGATACACGACACCTCGGTCAGCACCTACCGCATACGCAGCGATGGCCATCCCCTCGAGCAGACAGAAGGGATCACCCTCCATCAGCATTCGATCGGCGAAGGTACCGCTATCTCCCTCGTCCGCATTGACACAGATATACTTGTGTCTGGACGCGTCCACAGGATCGCCAACGTGCACAGCGGCGTCCTGCTGTGCCACCGTTCGCCATTTGATCCCCGTTGGAAACCCGGCGCCACCTCGACCTCGCAAGCCCGAGGCAAATACCTCTTCAACCACCGCCTCGGGTGTCATGGCAAGGGCTCGACGTAAACCAGACAACCCCCCATGCGCCAGATAATCCTCGGGGTCCAGAGGGTCGATAATACCCACGCGCTGGTAAATCCAGCGTTCCTGGCAAGCGAGGTAATCGATCGCCTCCACCTCACCGAGATAACCCGGATCCGATTCGGCGGGCAATGCGGCAGTAATATTCTCCGCCGTGACATTGCCCCATCCGACCCGAGTACCTGTGCGGGATTCAGCCCTCTCCACCAGGGGTTCAAGCCAGAGCAACCCGCGACTGCCCGTGCGCACAACCGTTTCTCCGCGGGCCTCGAGTGCCTCGGCCACCTGTTGGGCGCCTACAGACTGGGCTGCCGCGTCTCTCGGTACAAACCAGACCGTCACAGGGCTGCCTCACGGGCAGCATCAACAGCTGCTTTTAACCGCGCAACATCAGCACATCCCACCAGCTTGTCATCAACCATAGCAGCGGGGCCCAGCGCGCAATTTCCCAAACAGAACACGGGCTCATCGATACCGGTATCAGCGGCAAGACCGGGGTCTTTTTCGCAGGCCTCACGCCACGCGGCAGCCAGGGCACGGCCACCCACCGCCTGACAAGCCTCTGCCGCGCAGAGACGAACCGATATGGCGGGCGGCGGCGCCTTTTTCAGGTCGCTGTAGTATGAGAAAACACCATGAACATCCGCTCGAGTGACATTGCAGACATCGGTGACCACCGCGACCGCCCCCTCGGGCACATAGCCGTAGTGTTGTTGGACTGCTTGCAGGCACAGGAGAACCGGGCCAGCCTCAACCGCAACGATCGGGGTAATCAATCCACGAACCGTATCGGCGAGTCCCGCATCTGCGGTCTTTTCGCTCATGATAGAACCACCCGCTCCCTACCCGAATACACGTTGAGGCGATTGTCCCGTGTAAAGCCAATAAGCACCATGCCATGAGCACGTGCCAGATCGACAGCCAGTGTCGTAGGGCCTGATACCGCCACGATCCCGGCAACACAGGCGCTCAGAGCCTTCGCAACAATCTCGTAGGACACGCGACCACTGACCACGAGCACATGGTCCGACAGGGGGAAATTTCCCTCGAGGTAAGCACTGCCAAACACTTTATCCACCGCGTTATGTCGCCCTACGTCTTCCCGCACCGTCAATAGCTGATGGTTAGGGCTGGCCAGCGCTGCAGCATGCAGAGACCCGGTGAGGTCAAATAATTTTTGTCGCTGTCGCATCCCCTCGATCAAAGCATGAGCTATCTGGGGCGTTATCGTCCAATCCGGGCTCTGTAACGGAACCGAAGGTTTGGGCGTGGAGTTCAGCACGTCACTGCTGCAAATTCCGCAGGAACTGGAAGTCAGGTAAGCCCTGGGCTCGGGCGGTTCAACGCCGGGACCCATCTCGGCCAAAATGGTGTCAACAGGATTTTCCGCACCCCATTCGCGCAGCTCAGAAGCACCGACGCGCTCCACGCTGAAAATATCATTGGGCGCGACAACATTGGCTTCGCTGAGCAACCATCCCACAGCCAGCTCCTCGTCGTGACCAGGGGTGCGCATTGTGGTCAGGACCGTTTGCTGGTCGATCGAAATCGCGAGGGGCGCCTCAACCGCCAGGCGATCAAACTGATCAATGGAGCACACCCCGCTATCCGTCGCGTTATTGACGCGCACCATCGGTCTGGGATCTGTCGAATGCGTTGGCATCAAAAAAGCCCCGTCACCTGGCCATCTACCACGTCGATATTTTCGCTGGCCGGTATTTTCGGTAGTCCGGGCATGGTCATCACATCACCGCAAACCACAACGACAAAACCCGCACCCACCGATAGGCGGACCTCACGAATGTCCATCACATGCCCCGAAGGTGCACCCTTGAGCTGGGCATCGGTGGAAAATGAGTAGGGTGTTTTCGCAATACACACAGGCATGGCACCGTAACCCTCCCTTTCGAGTTCGTGGAGCCGGTTCCGCACTTTGCTGTTGGCAGTAACTTCGCTGGCGCCGTAAACCTTGGTGGCGACTGCCTCAATTTTGGATAGCAGGCTCGCTGTGTCGGGATACACAAATGTATCATGTCCTGAGTTCGCTGCGCGAT
>JAKMEU010000336.1 GCA_022425845.1 Luminiphilus sp.
CAGCGATAGCTGGGACGGCCGTCTCCAGTGCATCAAAATCGACCAGCATTTCCAGAACAAATGCCTGGCTCAGGGCCTGAAGGGAATCATTTAAATCACCGGCCGTTGCCTGTTTTTCCCTTACGGACGTTCGGTATTCAAGGATGGCGTTACGGAGCAGGCTTTCGGTGGCCTCAACGAGTAGGGCTCTTGAGCCTTGTTGTTGTAAGAGACGCTCAATCTCCTGGTCCCCAATTGTCGCAAAAAGCTCACCCCAGACCGCCGGTGATGTAATTGTTCGGTCACCCAGGGTGAGCGCGGCTCTTTGATCTTCGATGTGGCGTGCGTCGTTGAGTTGCTGAGTGACTGCGAGGGCGGCCCACCAAATAACCACCGTTAGAATCACACTGGACGCGACGAGTACTGATTTCATGGCGGGTGTTGAGCCTCGTATTGACGCTTTGGTGGAACCCCCAAAAATGGACGAGGGGGTGATGGCGGACAGGTTTGTGTCCCGTGAGCCTAACGTTTTTCCCGTAACAGGAAAAACACCGCAAAGGCCATGCACCCTGCGGCATAGGGTAGTGAACCGACAGGAAATCCCTGCGGCGTAACACCATGGGTAGCTGAAAAGTAGTCGGGCAGGGCGTACAACCAAAGCCCGGCAAAAACAGCGATGAACAGGCCAAGATAAACCCGCGAAAACTGGAGCAGGCCCCGCGCTGAGAATTTAGTCAGGGTCAAAAATTGATAAAGGGTAAGAAGGAGGGCACTCATCACGAGAATGATCGAACCCATCATCTCCGATCGAGGTGTCAGCGGAATACCCAGAAGTTGAAACCAGGTGTTGAGGGTCAATAAAACAAAGATAACGGGTGTCAGTAAACCGGCCAGCACTGTGCGTAGAACAAACTTCAGGGTCCGCTGCCCGGTTTGCTCCGGGCCGGGGCCCGGTAGGGGCCGGGATGTCGGGAGCAGCAGATGAGTGGCGAGGGTCAGGGCGATCGGGCCGGCAAAGGCGAAGCCCACCATGCTCGAGACAGGAACCGATGCCAGTGACGACGTAAAATTGGCATAGTTCCAGGTCCACCAGCCGTACTGCGGGCCAAAGTGATCAAAAATCTCATAGAAAACGTGATGCACTGTGCCCACGGCAAGGGCTCCGGTAACCACACCCCAGCGGGCTGAGAAAAGCCCGGCCTGGCGGACCAGAACGAAGGCCGTATACATGATGGCCGGATAGAGCGCGAGGATGTAGAGGGGTGCCCGCCCGAAAAAAAACTGTACCGAAAACTCATTGTGAATAAAGAATAAGGCGTTATCGGCCGCACCCAGTTTTTCGGGGAAATAAACCGGAATTTCCAGGGCCAGCATAAAGACCACAGAGGCCGCCCAGAAGCCCAGATAGACAGGCTCCCCTTTTCGGTACTGCGTGAGCGCATGGCGAAGGCCCCACGCGGCCCCCAGGATAAGCAGTACTTCCACGACATTCATGGTCCAGTGAGACAGCGCGAAGGGGCTTTTTACAAAGATCCAACTTTCGATATTTTCAGGATGAAACCCACCCAAACGCTCGACGAGTTGCGCGAAAGTCAGGGCGGTATCAGTCACTCGGCACCGGCGTCTGGGATCGTCCAATAATGCGCGAAACATCCGCACCCGACTGCCAATGGCCCAGCCACTCGGCATAGTAGGCCGGTAGCGGCTGGTTGACACTGTCATGCCACGGAAACTGTGAGGCCAGAACACCCAGGGCTGATTTTAATTGCGCCCAAATCGGAATGCGACCAAAGGGATTATCAGCATAGGCTGCGCTGGGCACGTCGGTAACCAATGCTTCGAACTCCTGCTTGATCATGTCGAACAGGTCCCGCGTGTGCTTCTGAAACCCGCCGGTATGACGAATACGATACCAATGGCTGCCAACCACATGGTTATAGA
The DNA here is from genome assembly GCA_022425845.1 of Luminiphilus sp. Lineage (GTDB taxonomy): Bacteria > Pseudomonadota > Gammaproteobacteria > Pseudomonadales > Halieaceae > Luminiphilus. The sequence continues at coordinate 1,921 of JAKMEU010000336.1, forward strand.
CATCGTACGCAGAGCTTCTATGCTCGATTTCTTCACAAAAATGCCAGACAAAGAGTGAGGCGACTTGAGCATCACCCTGCGCAAATAAAGCTGAGCGGTGGTCGAGTATCATTTTAAAGAACGGCGTAAATATGGCCTCCAGACCGCCGGCGTAGGCGAGGTGATATTCCAGTGGGTGGGATTGGTAAACGTCCTCATAGCTCTCGAGAACCTTATCAAGCACCCCCTGCAGGGCGGGGTATTGACCAATGAGCGCCCGAGCATGCCGCATGTGTTTCTGTGCATGGATGGCTTCCTGTTTACGGAAGTTGATGGCCTCTTCCATCACCGCAGGGTCAGTGATGCGCGCCTCGGCGTCGCGCATCACCCGACACATATACTTCTCGAATCCGACTACAAAAAACGTAATCTGGTTCATCAGAACAGAAAACGAGGGGTTATCCGGGTTCCAGATAAACGGAGCCTGATCTACATCAAACTCAATGTGCCTGACAACCAAATCGCTCAATCTGCGCCTCTCCGATCCTTCATTACGCTCTAACAATAGCGGGCTTGCCGCCGGTGAACCAGTCGCGAGGTTTCCCAGGGCACAGCGAAATCCAGCTCAGGGCTGCTCCGCCGCCATAAAATCCAGGGTCAGCGCAGTGAGTGCCCTGACACCCACGGGAAGTGCGCGTTCATCGGCGTAAAATCGCGGTGAGTGGTTGGGGTAGACCAACTCGGGGTCGTCGGGGGCTACGCCCAGAAACAGGAACAGCCCGGGCACCTCGTTGGCGAAGTAGGAGAAATCCTCTGCGGTGGTGGTTTGTTGGGCTTCAATAAACTGTTCACCCGCCACAGCTTGCAATGTGGGTGCCATCTGCCGATAGAGGCCGGGATCGTTTCGCGTCACTCCATAGCCGAGGTCAATCTGTACGTCGGCGGTAGCACCGGCAGCTTCAGCTATGTGGGTTGCGGTCCGCCGGATGCGCTCGTGAATTTCCACGCGGGTTGCTGCGTCGAAGGTGCGTATTGTGCCAATCAGATCTACTGACTCCGGGATGATGTTACTGCGCACGCCGCCGTCGATTTTGCCCACGGTCACAATCGATGGGGTGAGCGTGGCATCGAGTTGTCGGGATACGATGGTTTGCAACCCAAGGACGATTTGGCTGGCGGTGACAATGGGATCGACGCCGGCCCAGGGCACGGCGCCGTGGGTCTGCTTGCCTTTGACAGTTATCTTATAACTGTCCGATGACGCCATCAGTCCACCCGGTCGAGTCGCAACCGTGCCCACGGGATAGGGGAAGACGTGCAGGCCGAACACCGCGTCGGGACGGGGTTCATCGAAGGCCCCCTCTGCGAGCATCAACTCGGCGCCCCCCACCGATCCATCGGGGGTGCCTTCCTCTGCCGGTTGGAAAATGAAGAGCACGGAGCCCGGTAAGTCCTCTCCCATTCCCGCCAATACCTCAGCGACCCCCATCAGTATCGCCACGTGGTTGTCGTGGCCGCAGGCGTGCATCACACCTACATCTTGTCCCAGGTACTCGCCACGTGCCCTGGATGCAAAGGGCAGGTCCACAAGTTCAGTGACGGGGAGGGCATCCATGTCAGCGCGTAGGGCCACCGTGGGCCCGTCACCGCCGCGGAGTACGCCAATGACGCCGGTGTGAGCGATCCCGGTTCTCACCTCCATGCCCAGTGCGCGAAGGTGGTCTGCAACAACGCCGGCGGTGCGAAACTCCCGATTCCCCAGTTCGGGGTGCTGGTGCAGATCCCGTCGCCAGGTTACGACGTCGGGCATTACCGCTTCGATACCGCGATCCACTGCTTGCGGTAAGTCCGCCAATGCAAGGGAACTTAGTAGGACGAGACACAGGGTTGTTGCAGCGAGACGCAGAGAGCGGGGCATGGTTCGCGACCTTTGTTTTTTCGGAGCGACAAATGTACACCCCATAAGCCCATTGATGCACGACCTGCCTCAAGGCATGGACATTCTCCCATCGACAGCGCTGCGGAGCACCGGTGCTTCCGATATCCGCGCCATGTCAGGGCGGTAGAGGGGGGTCAGAGGCCAAACATGCCGGCGGCATGGCCGAACCCGCACATGCCAATAAACGCCACAGTGGCGCTTAGCAGCGGCACCCAGAACATGCCTACCGGGGCATCCGGGCGTCGCGCGAGCCCCAAGTCTCCGGCGATGCTAATGAGCCACATAGCGGTGCAACCCCAGAACCCGATGATCAGCCAACTCACGCTATTTCTCCATCATCAACACGACGATCAATATACACAGTTAGCTCGTGCTTGGAGAATCGGTGGGTGAGCAACGGAGCAGGCTGATATATGGCCCTTCCGCGACATGTTGACGTCGTATTTGGGGCTGGTACTCCCTCGTTATTTGAGGTATTTCTAAGCTTAAGTGTGTGATCTGGCGCGGTAGACGCCAGCCCTGAATCCAACCGGTTACCTCGGGGGAGAATAAAAATATGGCGAGACGTCCTGGAGGCCGACAGGCAAGACACGCGCAACGAAGCGCACCCCTGGCTGAGGAGATGAAACCGGTGCGGCCGGGGGAGCGAGGCGGTCGCTATAAACCGTTCTCTGGGGACGAACTCGATGCGGTTGTCGCCAATATCTTTCGTATCCTTGAGGAGATTGGGTTTAAGGATGCGACGCCCCACTGCATTGCAACCTGTACTGCCATAGGTGCGGTGCTGGGTGATGACGGCAGGCTGCGCATGCCGAGGTCCGTGGTAGAGGACGCCCTGAGCAAGGCGCGACGCAATTTGACGCTGCACGCTCAGGACCCCGCTTTCGATCTGGATCTGTCAGATACCCGGGTTCATTTTTCAACCGCCGGGGCGGCGGTCATGATTGCTGATTCGGAGCAGAATGAGTACCGCCCGTCGACGGCCCGTGATCTGTATGACCTGGCGCGTATTGCCGATAACTGCGAGCACATTCATATGTTCCAGCGCATGTGTGTGCTGAGGGACATTGATGATCCCTACGAGATGGATCTCAACACGACGTATTGTTCCGTCGCGGGAACGCGAAAACATGCGGGTGCTAGCTGGGGGCATTACACTCACCTCGAGAAGACCCTCGAGATGCTGCATATTATTGCCGGCGGTGAAGCGCAGTGGCGGGCGCGGCCCTTTGTCAGCCAATCCATCTGTTTTGTCGTGCCGCCCATGAAATTCGCCAGTGATGCGCTGGAGTGCCTCCGGGTGGCGGTAGAGGGGGGTATGCCTGTTTTGCTGCTGTCCGCTGGGCAGGCGGGGGCCACGACCCCCGCAACCCTGGCGGGGGCGGTGAGCCAGGCCTGGGCTGAATGCCTGGGTGGGCTGGTTTATGTAAATGCCATCGAGCCCGGCGCTCCGGCAATCATAGGCACCTGGCCTTTTGTGTCTGATCTGCGCACCGGGGCCATGAGCGGCGGATCCCCTGAGCAGGGATTAATATCCAGTGCCTGCGCTCAACTGGGCGTGCATTTCGATCTGCCCTTTGGTACCGCCTGTGGTATGACCGATGCCAATATGCCCGATTTTCAGGCCGGGGCCGAGCGTGCCCATACCCTGATGCCACCGGCCCTTGCCGGCGCCAATATAATTTATGAATCCGCGGGCATGTACTCCAGTTTGCTGGGGGTCTGTCCCGAGAGTCTGCTGTTGGACAACGACGTACTCGGGGCAACTTTGCGCGCTGTCCGGGGTATTGAAGTCAATGAAAAAACACTGGGATTTGATGATCTTGCTGAAGTTTGCCTTGGTGAAAAAGGGCACTACCTGGGCTCAGATCACACCCTCTCGGTGATGCAAAGCGAATACATCTATCCCGAAGTGGGTAATCGTTTCAGCCCTACTTTGTGGGAGCAGGCAGACAAGCCCCTCGCCATTGACAGCGCCATCCGGCGCCGCGACGCGCTGTTGGCCAACTACGTTCCCGACCATATCAGCCCCGCTGTTGATGCGGAGATAAGGGCGAAGTTTCCCATTCGGCTTCAGCTTGAGGATTTGCTGAAAACAGCCTGACAGCGATCTCCCGGATCACCTGCTAGGCTACCAAGGGCGGGGTGTCGCTGTGCTCAGGCGCGTATACGCTTGTTGTCAGGGTCATACAGCGGCTTGATGCTCGCTGTCGCTGGCACACGCTCACAGGCAACTTCAATTTCATAGCGGCCTTCCAGCACAGTTTTATCATCGGCACCCGATTCGCTCTGAACGTAACCCAGCCCAACAGCGGAACCCAGCGTATGTCCGTAGGCACCCGATGTGACGTGTCCTACCAGCACGCCGTCGCGCCAGACCGGTTCGTTGTGGTAAATCAGGGGGGCCGGATCGCCGAGTTGGAATTGCAGCAGGCGACGCGATACGCCCTCATCCCTCTGGTGTAGCAGCGCCTCACGACCCACGAAGCCTCCGGGCTTGTCAAATTTGATGACGAAATCGAGCCCGGCTTCAAGCGGTGAGTCTTCATCGGTGATGTCGTGACTCCAGTGGCGATAGGCTTTCTCTATCCGCAGGGAGTTGAGAGCGTGGTAACCCGCGTGGACCAGCCCCAGTGCCTCACCGGCCTGAACAATTCGATCGTAGATGTCCTGCATAAACTCAGTGGGTATATAGAGCTCCCATCCCAATTCGCCGACAAAAGTGATGCGGGAGGCTCGTACATAACCCAGTCCCAGCTCGATCTCCCTGCTGTGGGCGAAAGGAAAGGCGCTGTGATTTAAATCGGCAGGCGTCAGTGACTGCAGTAAATCCCGGGAGAGGGGGCCCATGAGTGACAGCACGCCCATGGCCGAGGTCATATTGGTCAGGATGCAATGGGCGTCATCGGGTATGTGTTTTTTCAGCCAGTAGAAATCACGGACCTCGGTTTCGGCTGCCGTCACAATCATGAATGCGTTTTCTTCGAGGCGCGTGACGGTCAGGTCCGCTTCGATGCCGCCGTGTGGGTTAAGCCACTGGGTGTAGACCACGCGATCGCGGTTGACGTCGATGTTGTTGGCGCAAACCCGGTTGAGTACGGCGACCGCGTCGCGACCCTCAAGCCTGAATTTGGCAAAGGAGGACTGATCAAACAGGGCGACGCCTTCCCTCACAGCGCGGTGCTCTGCCGCTGAGTGCTCAAACCAGTTTTGACGGCCATAGCTGTATTCATAGCGCGCCTCAGTACCCGGTGGTGCGTACCAGTTTGGGCGCTCCCAACCATAGGCCTCACCATGACAGGCCCCGGCGCGGACCAGCCGATCATGGATGGCGGACTTACGTACCCCTCTGGCGGTTTCATACTGACGGTAGGGGTAATGCGTGGCGTAAAGCAGTCCCAGGCTTTCGCTGACGCGCTCCCGCAGATACTGCCTGTTTTTCTGAAAGGGCATATTGCGACGCACATCGACCTCCCATAGATCGACAGGCGGTCGGCTGTCCCGTAT
>JAKMEU010000342.1 GCA_022425845.1 Luminiphilus sp.
CTTGATCACGTCTTTGGTGCGATCGGTAATGGCCACATACCCCTGGGGACTGATGGCTGCCACATCCCCGGTCTCAAACCAGCCGGGCTCGGCGTGGGCCTCCGAACCCTCGAGTTTATAATAGCTGGAGCAGATCCACGGTCCCCGAACCTTGAGGGCACCAAACGCCTCGCCGTCCCAGGGCAGTGACTTGTTGTCGTCATCCGTGATCTTCACTTCGACGCCCCAGATCGGGGTGCCAACCGTGGTGCGCAGACGAGTAAACTCCTCATCGCTGTAGTGGTCACGGTGGGCGCCGGCCGCATTACCCGTACCCAGTGGGCTCATTTCGGTCATACCCCAGGCATGCCGGGTGTCGACACCGTAGCTGTCAAACTCTTCCATAACCGACAGCGGACAGGCTGAGCCGCCCACCACGACCTGCTTCAAGGTCTCAACGCGCTCTCCGGAACTGCGCAGGTGATTCAGCAGATTCAACCAGACGGTCGGCACGCCGGCCGACAGCGTGACCCCCTCTTCATTGATGAGGGTCGCAAGGGTCGGGCCGTCGCCCATTTTGTTTCCGGGCATCACCATTTTGCATCCCGCCACGGGGCAGGCGTAGGGGTTACCCCAGGCGTTAACGTGGAACATGGGGACGATGGGCATAACGACGTCGCCCCCCGACATGCCCAATGCATCCGGCATCAGGGTGGCATAGGTGTGCAGAACCGTTGAGCGGTGGCTGTACAGCACGCCTTTGGGGTTGCCCGTGGTTCCTGAGGTATAGCAGAGCGCACAGGCTGCACGCTCATCGAGTTCAGGCCATTCAAATTCTGTGGGCTGGCCTTGCACAAGCGATTCGTAGCAATGCACATTCGGCAGTGTGGTTTCGGGCATGTTCTCTGGCGTCGCCATCACCACCCAGCCTTTGACGTGGGGGCACTCTGCGGACACTTTCTCAATCAGTGGCCAAAAATCCGGATCGACGAAGACGAACTGATCCTCAGCGTGATTAATGATGTACACAATCTGCTCCGGAAACAGCCGGGGGTTAATCGTATGACACACGTACCCGGAGCAGGCAGCGGCGTAGTAGGCCTCGAGATGGCGATAGTCGTTCCAGGCCAGGGTCGCAATGCGGTCCCCCTGCTTAAGGTCCCAGCCGGCAATGGCATTGGCCAACTGGCGACTGCGTTGGAAGGCGTCCTTATAGGTATATCGGTGGCGAGGATTATCCCGGGTCACCGATACAATCTCCTTATGTCCGTGAACACGCTCGGCGTGACGGATAATGGAGGTGATGGTCAGTGGCACGTCCATCATCAAACCTTGCATGGGATCTCTCCTTAAACTGCTTTTGCGTTTGTTATTTTAAGCTGCCGATGTGGCGGCCAGCGTAAAGAATGGGGACGCGTAAATTACCCGGAAGCACGTCAGGTTCCAAACCCGATAAGCCGCGGCCACGGCGCGTGGCGATCCTGTAAACGGACCCGCTATGCTACCCAAAAGCGACCCGAAAACAACACGGACATGCTGAAAATTCACCGCGATGATCGCAACGCTGCGCCTCTAGGCCTCCAGCAGTTGCCAAACACCCTCCTGCTCGGCCACCGCGCCCTCCCGGTCCAGCTTGATGAGGTGCGCCAGCATGGACAGTTTCGCCCACTGATGCAGTGCCGGGTCAACATCGTCATAAACCACCACAACGAGCGCATCGAGATCAGCAGGCCCGGTCTTCTGCAGCCCCGACCGCACCTTTTGCTCACGCATCAGGCGGTGCCTGACCAGTTTTTCCACTTCAGCCCGACAGTCGGGCAACACCTCACCATGCCCTGGCGCGATGGCTGAAACCGGGTAATCCAACAGCTTCTTCAGCGAGTGAATATAGGCCTGCATGTCGCCCCCCGGCGGAACAATCACCACGGTCGAGCCGTTCATGATGTGGTCCCCCGCGAAAACCAAACCTTCCTCCTCCAACAAAAAACAGAAGTGATTATCGACATGGCCAGGCGTCGCTATCGCCCGCAGCGTCCAGCCCGAGCCCGAAATAACATCGCTGTCTGCCAGATGAACATCGGGCTTGAAGGTCAGGTCCTGATGCTGGTCGTCTTCGGTTAGCGCGCCGACCATGGGCACACCCAGACGCTCTGCCAACAGCGCGGCGCCGGGAGAGTGGTCCGGGTGAGTATGGGTACAGACCACCCGGGAAATGGCATCCCCGGCCGCGTCGAGTATGGCCTCGATATGGGCGGGTATAGCGGGCCCCGGGTCGATGACGGCCACGTCGTCCGCTGCGCCGACAAGGTAGGTGTTGGTGCCCGCACCGGTCATGGGCCCCGGGTTAGGCGCCACCAAGCGGCGAACGCGATCCGACAGGGGATGGGCAACGCCAGGGGTCAGCACGCTATTCCACCACTTGGGGTATGGCCACCTCGGGATTTACGTCGGCCCCGTAATCCACCCCGTCCACTTCAAAACCAAACAACTGCAGGAATTCCTGGCGATAGCCGTCGAAATCGGAAAGCGCCTTCAGGTTATCCGTATTAATTTGACTCCAAAGGGCTTCCACCTCCGCCTGGACCTCCGGGTTCAGCTCGAGGTTGTCGGCTCGCAGTCGCCCCTCTTCATCGGGACCCACCGCACTGCCGTAGAGGGAATCCCTGAACAAGCGATTAACCTGCTCGATACAGCCCTCGTGCTCACCCCGCGCCTTCATGACCTTGAACAGGATGGCGAGGTAAATGGGCATCGCCGGAATCGCCGCCGATGCCTGGGTTACTACGGCCTTAAGGACGGACACCCGGGCGTCGCCGCCGTGTTGGGCGAGTCGCGAGCGAATATCAATGACGCGCTTGTCCAAATCCTTTTTTGCTGCGCCGATGGTGCCGTGCCAGTAAATATCCCAGGTGATCTTTTCTCCGATGTAGGTATAGGCCGTGGTTTTTGCGCCGTCAGCCAGAACGCCGGCCTCATCCAGAGCTTCAATCCACATCTGCCAATCTTCACCCCCCATAACGGCAACCGTATTGTCTATCTCCTCCTGGGACGCGGCCTCGAGGTGGTACTCCTGAATCGCGCCCTTGTCGGTATTTACGCCTTTTTGGGTGGTATCAGAACCAATGGGCTTAAGTGTGGACGTGTGCACCACCCCGGTTTTGGGGTGAGTTCGACGGGGAGCTGCGAGACTGTAAACAACCAGGTCAATCTGGCCGAGATCTTCGCGAATCACGTCGATGACCTGTGCTTTCACGTCATCTGAAAAGGCATCGCCGTTGATGCTTCGAGCGTACAAGCCCGCTTCCTCTGCGAACTGATGAAATGCCGCCGCGTTGTACCACCCGGCCGTACCGGGTTTTCTTTCGGTACCGGGTTTTTCGAAGAAAACACCTAGGGTCGCTGCACCGGCACCAAAGGCCGCGGTAATTCGCGACGCCAACCCGTAGCCCGTTGAGGCTCCCAGCACCAGCACGCGCTTGGGACCCTCTTCAATGGGGCCTCCCGATTGAACGTGCTGCATTTGCCGGTAAACATTTTGTCGACATCCCTCGGGATGCGTAGTCGTACAAAGGAATCCGCGGACACGGGGCTGGATAATCATAGGCACTCCAACGGCTGGTCAGTATCTCAAACGCAGGTAATTATTTTGCGGCGGGCAGTCTAGCACGCACCGCAGAGCGAGCTACGGGTCGACTACAGGATAATCCGTCGGACATCTGCCAACAGGGCGACCAGATCTGTCAAAAAACGCCCGGCATCGCCACCATTGACCACCCGATGATCGTAGGACAGCGAGAGCGGCATAACCTTGCGGGGCTGAAACGCCTCGCCATTCCAAACCGGTTTCATCTCCAGACGTGATACACCCAGGATCGCGACCTCGGGGGTGTTTACGATGGGTGTAAAGCCCTCCCCACCGATGCCGCCCAGGCTGCTGATGGTGAACACACCACCCTGCATCTGGGCCGGCGTCAACTTCTTGTCACGCGCCTTGGCAGCCAGAGCCTGCATTTCCTCGGCTATTTCCCAAACACCTTTTTTATCAACGTCGCGCAGCACGGGAACAACAAGCCCTGCGGGCGTATCGACAGCCATTCCAATATGGCAGTAATCCTTGTACACCAGTTCGGTACCATCGGCCTGAATTGAACTCTTGAGCTTTGGATGCGCGGCCAGCGCCACGGCGCAAGCTTTCAGCACAAACGGCATGGGTGTGAGTTTTCCGCCCCGCCGCTCAGCCTCCTGCTTCATGCTGGCCCGAAAGCTTTCCAGGTCGGTAATGTCAGCCCCATCAAACTGGGTGACGTGAGGTACATTCAGCCAGGACCGGGTCATATTTTTGGCCGTCACCTGATCGAGGCGAGATCGGGCTTCGACCTCTACCGGGCCGTATTGGCTGAAATCAACATCGGGAACCGTGGGTAGACCACTTCCTGTGGTGGTCGCCGGAGCACCCTGCAAACGCTGTCGGCTGTAACTGTGGAGGTCCTCCTTGACGATACGACCGCGCCGACCCGACCCGGACACCTGCGCCAGGTCGATACCAAATTCCCGGGCCAGTTTGCGCACCGCAGGGCCCCGTAGACATCACCATCCGACATCTCCGCGAGCGCATCTGCACCACGCC
>JAKMEU010000360.1 GCA_022425845.1 Luminiphilus sp.
ATCCATGTCTGCCTCCCATTGTGATCTGGCGAACTATGACGCTGGCCGCAGCCGCCGTTTGAACTTAGAGTATGTTTTTCTACGCTGTGGAATGTAGGGAAGTTGGCGGCGGATTGCAAGTGCCCCACCCTCAGCAGGGTTACCGGGGGCAACGCCGACTAACCGGTTGTCCGGCGCGCCCCACAGTACGGGCGGGCCCCGTCAACCACCGGGAGCAGCACGGCGAGAGGAAATTATCTAAGGAAGCCCCGCGGCGAAGCCTTCCGCCATCGCGCAGCGACAAATACAGCGCGGTGCGGGAATGCGGTCAATACAGGATTGAAAACAGCTTGCGCTGATATTCCGCAGCCAGCGGATCACCCTTACCAATGGTCGCCAAAGTATCGAGATACAGCCGCTTGGCCTCGCCATTGTTCCAGTCGCGGTCCACCCTGAGCACGATCAGCAAGTGCTCAAGTGCATCTTTGTGGTGATCTGAAGCCGACAGTTGTACCGCAAGCCGGACACGCACGTCATGGTTGTCTCCATCCGCCGCCAGCTGCGCCTCCAGAGCCTCAATTTCCGGCGACTTACCCGCCTCGCGCTTGAGTTCAATCTGCGCCACCAACTGTTCGTGGAGGGCATCACGGTCTACCAGGCGCACACCATCCAGCACATCAGCCGCTTCATCCAGCCTGTTGGCTTCAATCAGTGCACCGCCGTACGCCAGCGCCACGTCCTTGATCTTTCCGGAATCCTCCCAGGCACTGCGGAGCAAAGCCAGTGCAGCTGCCGTATCGCCCGCGTCCAATAACTCTGTTGCCTCCGCGATCTTGGCGTTCCACGGGGACGGGAGGTGCTTCTCGAGCATTTCCCGAACCGCAGACTCGGGTTGGGCACCGGCAAAACCATCAACCGGCTGGCCGTCCTTGATCACCATCACCGTCGGCAGGCTTCTGACACCCAACTGACTCGCCAGCATTTGCTGCTCATCGGCATTGACCTTGGCCAGTAAAAAAGCGCCGGCATATTCATCCGCCAATTTTTCCAGGAGAGGCATCAACTGCTTGCAGGGCTCGCACCAGTCGGCCCAGAAATCTACGACGATGGGGCGATTGTGCGACTCCTCAATGAGAAGCTGCTGGGCATTCGATTCATCAATATCCACGATGTTGGCGGGTGTATTCACAACTCAGCTCTCCTTTAAGCCCAAAACATCCTGCATGTCATAACGCCCCGGGCCTTTGTTCACAATCCACTTGGCAGCCCGAACGGCCCCCCGGGCGAAAGCCATTCTGGAACTCGCTTTGTGGGTAATCTCCAGACGCTCTCCCTCGCTGGCAAACACGACGGTGTGGTCCCCCACCACATCACCGCCGCGGGTAACCGAAAAACCTATTGTGCCCGGCGCTCGAAGCGACGACTGGCCCGTCCTTCCAAACTCGGCAATATCAGACAGCTTTTGGCCCCTTGCGCCGGCCAAGATTTCTCCCATGGCCAGCGCCGTCCCGCTGGGGGCATCGGCCTTATGACGGTGATGGGTCTCCGCAATTTCGATATCGGCGCCGTCCCCAAGAACGGCGGCTGCCTGGGCCAGCAGGTTGTAAGCGAGATTGACACCGGTAGAAAAGTTGGCCGACTGGCACAGGGCCATACCCTGCGTCGTCTCTTCAAACTGCTGCGCCTGCTCCGAGGTAAACCCCGTGGTACCCGAGACCAGTGCCCTGCCCGACTCGGCACACAACCGGGCATTTTTGAGCGCTGCATCCGGGGGGGTGAAGTCGATCAGCACGTCCAGGTGAGGTAACTGAGCAGCAAGGTCATCTGAAACCGCAATGCCAGAGGTCTCGCCGCCGATAAGGGCGCCCGTATCAACGCCGCACAGTGTGCTGCCCTGACGCACGATGGCAGCGGCCAGCACCATCTCGCCCCCATCTGTAGCCACCGCCTCGAGCAACATGCGGCCCATTCGGCCCGCTGCTCCTGCGATGCCGACTTTTACAGTCACTTGGTCATGCCATCAAAGAACGACTTTACACCCTCAAACCAGCTCGACTGCCGGGGAGACTGTCGGTTGCCCCCCTCGTCCAGGGTTGAGCGAAGCTCTTCCAGCAATTGCTTTTGCCGGGAGCTCAGATTAACCGGGGTCTCCACGACCGCGCGGCACATCAAATCGCCGATCGGGCCGCCCCGAACCGGCTGCACACCCTTACCGCGCAAGCGAAACATCTTGCCGGTCTGGGTTTCTGCTGGAATCTTGAGCTTTACCTTGCCATCCAGAGTCGGCACTTCAAGCTCGCCCCCGAGGGCTGCATCAACAAAATTAATAGGCACCTCGCAGTAGAGATGACGCCCATCGCGCTCAAACAGGTTGTGCTGCCGTACAGCAATCTGGACAAACAAATCGCCATTGGGGCCACCAGAAGGCCCCGCCTCTCCCTCGCCACTCAGGCGAATGCGGTC
>JAKMEU010000391.1 GCA_022425845.1 Luminiphilus sp.
TTCGCCGAGTTGCTGGAATTCGAGTCTCCCCCGGGAACCTATTTCGATGCCTTTCCACTCATGCTGATGAGTCGTCAGTCGTTGGCGACCCTCAGGGCCGTCGCACCCAACAGTGAGTTTGATGTCCGGCGCTTCAGGCCCAACCTGCTGTTGGATTTCCCTGAAGGCACGGGTGCGTATCCGGAGCAGGCCTTGATGGGCAAGGTGCTGCGTCTTGGCGACGCTGTCCTGGAGGTGGTGTCTACCTGTCCACGCTGTTCAATGACAACCCATGCAACAGCGGAATTGCCGAGGGACACCGACATCATGCGTCACCTTGTTCAGCAGACAGGGGGCAACCTTGGGATTTATGCAAGGGTTGTTGAGCCTGGGCACGCCCAGGCCGGGCAGATACTTGAGACCGTTTAATACCGCCTGCGTGCCTTGGTTCAGGCGGCTCGCAGGTCGTTAAAAGCCGTCAACTCGCCGTCGTCGCTTACCAGCCAATGCTGGCGGTCGTTGCCGTCGATCATGACCACCACGGGGTCAGTGAACAGCGGGCGCCGGATGAACTCAAGCTCCCAGCCAAACTGGCGACAGCGGTCGATGCGATGCCGCTGGTCTTCCGTCAAAAGGGCTTCGTAACCAAAGGGAACTGAGGGTTTGATTCCTCGCTTGCACCGCTCCCGGCTTTCAAACACGTCCTGTGTTACTGCGATAGCTTCCATGTTTCACCTCTACCGTCATACACTTTCCTAAGAAAATATACTACTGCTCCACTGAGCGCTTTTATGGTAACTCTAAACTGTGATGTGCGTCACTGATATTTTTGGCCTAGCGCGACTATTACCTAAAAGAGTGGCGGGCACTTGAAAGGCCCGCGGGTGTGGGGCTCTGTCAGGGACCCGGATAGTGGTACTTGCCCCGGACTTGCCAACATTGCCCACAAGACAGACACTGCGCGCCATGTCTAAGTCGGATCAAATTCGTCTGCGGGTCAGTCGCAGCATCGATATTCCCGATCGCCTGAAGATCAGCCGCTATGCCAGAGCCCCTGAATTGGGCCCCAGGCTGTTGTTTTTCAGTGGCGGCTCGGCACTGCAGGGGTTGAGTCGGCGGTTAAAGGCGTTCACGCACAACAGCATCCACCTGATGACTCCCTTTGATAGCGGCGGTAGCTCTGCAGCTTTGCGAGAGACGTTTGGTATGCCCTCAGTGGGGGATATTCGCCAGCGTCTGATGGCGCTGGCAGACGAATCGGTTTTGGGTAGCCCGCAGGTTTACCGGCTGTTCAGTCATCGACTGTCGACAGACGAATCCAATAAACACCTTCGAAAACAGCTTGAGCAGATGGCGGAAGGCGACGATGAGAGGATTCGGTCTATCCCCTCACCCGTCCAGGAGCTGATAGCTGCGCAACTGCCCTCACTGCTGGCGGCCTTACCCGTCGAATTTGAATTAAAAGGCGCTTCCGTTGGCAACCTTATTTTGGCGGGTGGGTATATTGCTAACGGCAATGACCTTGATGCCACGCTGTTCTTGTTTTCCAAGCTGGTGAATGTCCATGGCACCGTGCGAGCCATCGTCAATGACAATGTTCATTTGGGTGCCCGACTGGAGGACGGGCAAACCGTTGTGGGCCAGCATCTTTTGACGGGTAAAGAACATCCGGCCATTGCATCGCCCATACAATCGATTTTTCTGAATCGAGGATTAGATCGCACGGATCCTGTGCAGCTGCCTCTCCAGCCCAAGAACGCGAACCTGATTGGCAGCGCCGAGCTGATTTGTTTTGGGCAGGGTAGTTTCTTTTCCAGTCTCATGGCCAATCTCCTGCCCGAGGGTGTTGGGCGGGCCGTGGCAGCCAATGGTTGTCCCAAGGTGTTGATCCCAAATTTAGGCGTGGACCCTGAACAACTGGGTATGGACTTTGATCGCATGATCACCCAATTGCTGGCACAGCTGCAGCAGGATGACGAGAGCGCTCACCCGGGAGACTTGCTCAATTATGTGCTGGTGGACTCTGGGCGGGGGAACTACCCCTTCGCCATATCCCCCGAAGTGTTCGACAGACTGGGCATCGAGCGCATTGAGCTGCCTTTGGTCAGTAAAAAGAGCGCTCCCTACTATGACGATGCGCGTGTCCTTGAAGCGTTGCTTTCGCTGGTTTGAGTCAGAGAGAAAGGCATAAATCTACAACCTGATCGGGAAATAACCATGACTTCAGTTCCAGAGCTTGGCCAGTACTTCAATGAAATTGTCCGGGGGCGGCGTTCAGTCCGCGCCTTTAAACCAGACCCTGTTCCCCGGGCCGTTATTGACAGCATTTTTGGCGCAGCACTGCGGGCCCCCAGCAATTGCAACACCCAGCCGTGGTTCGTACACATCGCGACAGGGAAGGCGCTTGAGGACCTGAGGGAGGAATTGCCCCGGCGATTTGCCCAGGGAGATATCGGCGTTGATCACCCTTATGATGGCAAGTACGACGGCGTATACCGTGACCGTCAGTACGCTTCAGCCAAGGTTCTCTATGATGCGCTTGGCATTGAAAGAGAGCAAAAAGTCGAACGCCAGGCCTGGTTTTTGAACAACTTTCGTTTCTTTGGGGCTCCGGGAGTCGCATTTTTTATGCTGCCCGGCGAGTTTGGTCTTCGGGAGGCCTGCGACCTTGGCATGTTTGCCCAGACGGTCATGCTAGGCCTGACAGCCCATGGTTTGGGCAGTTGCCCACAAACCGCACTGGGGTTTATGACCCATGCGATTAAACCCGCGCTCGGCATCCCTGACGAACAGAAGCTGTTGTTTGGCATTTCTTTCGGGTACCCGGATGAGGCCGATCCCGCGAATGGGGCCGTTACCGACCGTGCTGACCTGGCTGATGTGGTGCGTTTTTCCGAATAGCGCGGCGGCCCGCTCAGGGTGGGCTGAGAAATTCTGTAACCTCGAGATTGAATCCCGACAGGGCGTTAAATCGAAGGGGCGCTGAGAGCAGCGCCATGCGACTGATACCCAGGTGGCGAAGAATCTGCGCGCCGGTGCCGATCAGACGGTAATTCTGTGGTTGTGGCGGCGGGGCACCGCTACTCAGAAACTGATGGACGTCGCTGAGCACCTGATCCGGGGAGGTGGACTGGCCCACAAGAACGACGACACCACGGTCCGCAGCTGCGACGTGGGCCATCGCTGAACGGTAGGACCAACCCGTGCGACCCCCTCCCAGCTTGGTGCCGAAAATATCCCGCAGCAAATCCACAGACTGAACCCTGACCGGAACGGGCTCATTGGAGCCGAGGTCGCCGCGCTGCAGCGCGAAATGGAGCGTGTCATCGATGAGATCCCGGAAAGTGTGGAGTGTGAACGTTCCCCACTCGGTACTGACGTCATGACTTTCTCCCACTTCTATCGATTGCTCATGGATGGATCGATACTCGATGAGATCTGCAATCGTGCCCATTTTCAGGCCGTGCTGCTGCGCGAAAATTTCCAATTCTGGACGTCGGGCCATGGTGCCATCGGCGTTCATGATTTCGACGATGACCGCCGCGGGCTCGCAATCGGCCATCCGCGCGAGATCGACTCCCGCCTCCGTATGACCCGCCCGGCGCAGGACGCCGCCGGGTTTGGCCACCAATGGAAAGATATGACCCGGCTGTCGGATATCGGAGGGCTGTGCGTCGACGGCAATCGCACTGAGAATGGTATGGGCTCTCTGTTGGGCACTGACACCCGGACCCACCTGTTCACTGGCATCAATTGAAACGGTAAAGTTGGTCTCATGCTGTGATCGATTGTCACGCACCATGAGGGGAATCCGCAGACGCCGTGCCCGTTCGGGGGTTATGGGCATGCAGATCAGACCGCAGGCCTCAGTCGCCATGAAATTGACAATTTCAGGCGTCACTTTTTCCGCGGCAATGATTAGATCGCCTTCATTCTCGCGATCTTCGTCGTCCATGAGCACGACCATCTTGCCGGCACGAATATCGTCAATGAGTTCAGGAATCGAGGCAAGGGACATGGGTCTCAGCCTACTCGCTCTATGGCAATGGCGGTTGCTTCCCCACCCCCAATGCACAGGGCCGCGATACCGCGCTGTTGGCCTCGGCGCGCCAGGGCATGGGCGAGTGTCACCAAAATTCGGGAGCCTGTTGAACCAATGGGATGGCCCTGTGCGCAGGCACCACCGTGTACGTTAACGCGATCATGATCGAGGTCAAACGCCTGCATCGCCAGCATGGTGACCATGGCGAAGGCTTCGTTGATTTCCCAAAGGTCGACATCTGCAGCCTGCCACCCCGTGCGCTCCAGCAAACGCTCGATGGCGCCAACAGGCGCGAGGGTGAACTCCTCAGGAGCTCGACTGAAGCGCGCGTGCGCAACCATACGTGCCATGGGGTTTAGGCCATGACGTTGTACGGCAGATTCTGATGCGACCAGCAGGGCGCTGGCGCCATCAGAGATTGAACTGGAGTTTGCCGCCGTAATCGTACCGTCTTTTGCAAAAGCCGGCCGCAGTGAAGGGATCTTGTCGGGCCGGCCCTTGAGCGGCTGCTCATCGTGCTCTACCGTGTGTTCGCCACGACGGGTACGCACCGTAATGGGGGTGATCTCGTCGGCCAGGAGACCGGCTTCCGTCGCGTTTTTGGCCCGTTCGAGACTGGCTATGGCGTAGTTGTCCATGGCCTCGCGTGTCAGGTCGTGGGCGTCTGCGGTGGTCTGGGCGAAGCTGCCCATGGCACCGCCGGTGTAGGCATCCTCAAGGCCGTCGATAAACATATGGTCAAAGGTTTGCCCATGACCCAGCCGGATGCCTTTTCGGCCTGACAAGAGCAGTTGGGGTGCGTTACTCATGCTCTCAAGCCCACCGCTGATAACCACCTCGTTGGTACCGGCTGCAATGCTGTCCATGGCGTAAATCGTAGCCTGCATACCACTGCCGCAGGCTTTATTGACGGTGACTGCGCCGGTGCTACTGGGAATCCCCGCACCGATCATGGCCTGGCGCGCCGGGCACTGCTTGAGCCCTGCCGGCAGGACACAACCCATAAACACCTCATCAACGGAGGTGCTATCAATACCGGTTTTTTCCAGTGTGGCCTGTATGGCGGCCGTGCCAAGTTCCACGGCACTGACGTCCGCCAGATCGCCAAGTAGCCCACCCATGGGCGTTCGAGCGCCCCCTACCAAATAAATTGTCTCAGTCACGTTCAAGCATTACCTGTAAACAGTTGGGGTGCGCATTTAGCCACACCACGGAGGCCACGTCATCGGTCAGGTGGCTATGTTCTGGTTTATTCGGCACCTTTAGCCCGTTGGTTCAGGTCCCGGAATCGGCTTCCGGGTTAATGGCAAATGTCTTGCCTCGGACCGCAATACGATACTGGCGTGGCGTGACGCCTGCCAAAGAACGAAAGCGCCGGGAAAACACCGATGGATTCTGGAAGCCCACTTGCCAGCCGACTTCGGCAATGGACAGATTGCTGTTCAACAGCAGGGAGCGGGCTTCCTCTATTCTGATTTGATGCTGGTATTGAACAGGCGTCATCTGGGTGGCGGCGCGGAAGCGTCGGTTGAGTGTTCTTGGTGTCATCCCACAGACGCTTGCCAGCCCCTTCAGGCTCAGGGGTTCGCCTAGCAGGCTGCGAATCAGCCACTGGCAGTCCAGTATTTTTTCATCGCGGTGGGTTTCCCCGGGCGCACCCAGTTCATGGGGTGTAAACCGACGCCGAATTTCAGGCGAAAACTGATTTTCAATCAGTGTTGCAGCCGCTCTCGAGAACAGCTGGCCCGACAGGTAGACCATGAGGTCAGCAATTGAGTTGACCGAGCCCACGCAGAAAATTCGTTCGTGTTGGGTGATCAGGAGATCCCGCCGCAACGCCACCTCAGGGT
>JAKMEU010000396.1 GCA_022425845.1 Luminiphilus sp.
TTCGCCCTGTCTGGGGGAGCACAGTCTGGAGATCATGTCGGAGTTAGGCTTTACTGACAGCCGCATTGATGAACTCTTGGCCGCAGGAAAACTGGCAGTTTCGTCATCTGCCTGAACCTGCGGTTACCAAGACCGACGATAGGGCCGACCCATACAGGCTCCTGGCGGTGCAGGCAGGGCCAGCGGGCGCGTTGTCGTGGGCGGGCGTGGCAAGGGCGGAGGAGAAGTAAGGCGTATGTCGGAATGCTGTGAATTCAAAAATCTCGATGGTGTCGCCTTCGGTCAGGTCAGTGATCCAGTGGGAAAAACGGGTGTGACGGTACTGCGTTTTGACGAGGGTGCCGTCGCGGCCGTCGACGTGCGCGGCGCGGCGCCAGGTACCCGTGAAACCGATCTTCTGAAGCCTGAGAACCTCATTGATCGTGTTCATGCCATTGTCCTCGCCGGGGGAAGCGTCTGGGGCCTTGATGCGATGAGTGGCGTCGTCCATGCGCTTGAAAACGCCAACGTGGGTTTCGATACAGGATTACTTCGCGTGCCTATCGTTACCGGCGCGGTCCTGTTTGACCTTGGGGTGGGCGCCTCAACGGTTCGCCCCGATCTGGCTATGGGTCGTAAAGCCGCTGAATGTGCGGTCCCCGGACGCATCGAAGTAGGCGCCGTGGGGGCGGGCTGTGGTGCAACACTGGGTAAGTTGTACGGCTCAAAATATGCGCGACCCTCCGGCCTGGGGGCACATTGCATCGAACTGGAAAGTGGGCACTGTGTTGCCGCCGTTGTTGCAGTCAACCCCTACGGTGAGGTTTACGGCGATGACGGCCGCCCTCTGGCGGTAAGCAGTGCACCAGCGCATATGAGGGCATCTGCGACCTATGGTGATACCGGTGAACTGCCTGGCACCAATACGACTATCGGCGCTGTGCTCACCAATGCGAAATTAACCAAAAGCGAGGCGCTCAAGGTCTGTCAGATGGCCCACGACGGTCTGGCCCGGGCCATTCGGCCCGCCCACACCCTGTTCGACGGAGACACCTTATTCGCTGCCGCTACCGGCTCGCATCCGACAATGCCCGTCAACCGCTTGGGCATGCTGGCCGCGGATGCCGTGGAGGCGGCAATTCGAGTTGCAGTTCGGTCTGCCAGCGTTTGATCGAGCGACAGGAGCGCTGCAAAGCGGTCTTTCCTTCATCCTGTTGCGTACTATTCAGTGTGACGGTGTGCATAACCTTGGGGAATCGCCGCCAGCGAGATGAATTCAGGCATACAGGGAGACAACGATGCGCTTCAGTTATCAAGTGGGGATGAGTGTTGCAGAGGACTATCTGCCACTGGCGCGG
Source organism: Luminiphilus sp. (assembly GCA_022425845.1). Lineage (GTDB taxonomy): Bacteria > Pseudomonadota > Gammaproteobacteria > Pseudomonadales > Halieaceae > Luminiphilus. Next base: position 1,338 of record JAKMEU010000396.1, read on the forward strand.
GCTGCAGAAGCTGCGGGGTATGACGGTATTACCATCCCGGACAGCATTTGCTATCCGGAGGAGTGCAGCTCCAAGTACCCCTACAACAAGGATGGCAGCCGGGAGTTTCTGGAGAGTGTTCCCTTTCTGGAAAGCCTGATCGCGGTGTCCGCTATGGCTGCTGTCACCCAGCACATTCGCTTCGCTACGTTTGTTTATAAGCTGGCTGTCCGTCAGGCGCCCGTCGTGGCGAAACAGGTGCAGAGTATCCAGCAACTGTCGGGCAATCGCTTTGATTTTGGTGTGGGTATTAGTCCCTGGGAGGAAGACTTTTCTGTCTGCGGGGTGCCGTGGGAGAAGCGCGGCAAGCGATTTGATGAGCAGATTGCCATTCTTAAGGGTTTGGAGTCGGGTGACTTCTTCGGTTTTGATGGCGAGATGCATACCATGCCCGCCAACAAGATGTGCCCTGTTCCCACCGCGCCAACGGCCATTCTCATGGGAGGGCACTCGGACCCCGCGCTGAAACGGGCTGCACGGATTGGCGACGGCTGGATGTGTGCGGGTGCTGATATGGCACAGCTGGAAACCTATATTGGTAAGCTCAACCGGTGGCGCGATGAACTTGGTACCGCTGACCGTCCCTTCAGGATCTTCACCACAGGCCAAAATGCGTTCTCCTCTGAGGGCATTGCTGAACTTGAGGCGCTGGGTGTGACCGATGTGGTGATTGCGTTTCGGAATGTCTACGAGATGGAGCCCGATCACAGTCTGGAAAAAAAGGTCCAGATGCTCAACTGGTACGCGAGCGAATTTATCGCGCCCCACCGCGGCGAGTAGCCGCCCCGCAGTATAGGCACCCCGAGGCGGGGATCCCGGGTGTCGGTTGAGTCAGCAGGTCGCTGCGTCACGGGGTGGGTTAGACTGCCTGGGAGACGACCAGCCAGGAGACTCGAGTGCCATGGACATTCTGATCAGCCAGGAC
>JAKMEU010000400.1 GCA_022425845.1 Luminiphilus sp.
GAGCCTGTGCAGGGCAATCTGTAAATTCGAGTGCCGCATGTCCCCGGCTGAAATCCAGTGTGGGAAGGGCTTCCCGTCGGACGTTTTCATGATTGAGTTCCACCAGGCACAGCTGCACTGAATCGTAGTCAGCACGGCAGCTGACGATCGCGATATGCGCGGCATTGCCATCGGCAACGGGTTTCTTTGAGCCGGTCAGGGTCTGACCCGACAGGACCGTCTTGAGTGATTTGGCTGATGTCTGACCCGGGCCCTCGGCGTGGGCGAGTGTGGCGATACATTCACCTGAAGCCAGCTGGGGCAGCCAATGTGCCTTTTGTGCCTCACTGCCGAACATCATGATCGCTTCGGTTGCCAGATAAACCGAAGAAGAAAAGGGGATCGGCGCAACAGCCCGGCCGAGTTCCTCAGCGATGACCGCGAGTTCATAATATCCCAGACCCAGCCCGCCATAGGCTTCCGGAATTGCTGTCGCGGTCCATCCCATTTCCGCTACGCGGGACCAAAGCTCGGCATCGTGATCCTGCTCGCCATCCAACACGGCCCGGACCTTGCCGGGGGGGCAGTGCTGTGACAGGAAACCCCGCGCCTGTTCACGAAGCATCAGTTGTTCTTCAGAGAACTCAAAATTCATGCTGACCTCACTTATTTTTGAAGACAGTCTAGCGCTGATGTGACTGCCGATAGGGTTTATAGCCGCTTATGGGGGGGAAGGACAACGTGCCCCAACATAAATCAGTGCCGACTGGCGGCTCGTTCACGGAGGGCTGCGCCCAGCAGCAGGGTGTCGACGCCAATACCTACAAAGTCTGCGCCCGCTTCAGCACTGCCAGCAATGAGAGCTTCATTGACTGTAAGGATCCCCGCCAGCTTTCCAGCCGATTTGATCTTTTTAATAGCCTCGATGCATCGCGCCTGTAATTCCGGGTCGTCGCCCTGTCCAATTTTACCCATCGAAGCAGCGAGGTCCGATGGGCCAATGAAAACACCATCGATGCCCTCGACTGCGAGAATGGCATCGAGGTTTTCCAGTGCCGCCAACGTTTCAGCCTGTACCACGAGGCAGATCTCATCGTTGGCCCTGTGGAGGTAATCGGGAACCTGGTTCCAGCGCGAGGCACGTGCCAGTGAAGTTCCAACACCCCGGCAGCCCCGGGGGGGGTAATAGACCGCCTGGGCGCACGCCCTTGCCTGTTCGGGTGTGTCAATCATGGGGACAATAAAAGTCTGCACTCCCATTTCCAGCAATTTTTTGAGCAGCGCGGGTTCTGCGCTGACCGGTCTAACAAGGGGTGCAACCGGGTAGGGTTCCATCGCACGTAGGTGAGCCATTACATCGGTTAACTCGAAGGGTGCATGTTCATGATCGATAAGAAGCCAGTCAAAGCCCGCACCGGCCGCTATCTCCGCGACATTGGGGTCGGGCAGCCCCAGCCAGCAGCCCCACAGTGTTTTTCCTTCCGCCAGCCGCTGTAAAAATTTGTTCTTTGGCAGATCCATACTCAGGCCCTATGTGAAGTTGACGTTGATTTCGCCCAGGGGACCATAGTCACATCGCATGCGGTCTCCGGCTGTCGCCATAACGGGGCGGGTGAAGGAGCCGCTGAGAACGAACTGTCCCGGTTCGAGGCCAATGCCGTGTTGTGCAAAGCGCTTGCAAACCCAGCAAATGCCCTTGGCGGGGTGGTCCTGCACGCCAGCAGCCAGCCCCGTCTCCTCCACTTCGTCATTGAGGTACAGGATGGCGCCGGACCAGCGCAGATCAATGGCGCTCGGGTCAAACTGCGCATCTCCAACGATATAGCCCGCATTGGCTGCATTGTCGGCAATGGTGTCGAATACCTTGCGTGTGTAACCGGTCTCAGGGTCTGTTCTGAAGCTGCGGGCGGCGATCAGTTCCAGTGCGGGAACGACGTAGTCTGTCGCGTCGATGACCTGTTCAATGGTGACCTCCTCACCGAAGAGTGGTTTCTTCATAACGAAGCCCAGCTCCACTTCGATGCGAGGGTCGCAAAATTCACCGGCGACGATGGTGCAATTGTTGCCGAAGCACATGCTGCGCAACAAAATGCCGAAGTCCGGTGTGGTGATGTTCATGGCACTTTGCATCGCACGGGAGGTCAGGCCAATCTTGTAGCCGGTTATCTGATCACCGTCAGCCAGCTTGCGATCAACCCAGGCCCGTTGCACGGCATAGGCGTCGTCCATCGTCATCTCGGGATAGGACAGCGTCAGCGGCCTGATCTGCTGGCGCGTGCGCTCAGCCTCGTAAAGGTCATTCGCTGCCGCTTGTATCGCTACTGAATCCAGCATGCCTTCCTCAGAAATTCCTGTGGTTAAACTTAACGGGGTCTATTTCGCGCATTTCGAAGGACAACAAAATTTTCTGCGACGCCATGGCCTCCGCCATGTGGATCTTGAGTGCATCAAAGATGACTTGTCCCGCAGATTGCCTGTCTTCTTCGCTACGTCCTTTACCTACATTCATTCCAACATGAACGAAGCCATGGCCTGGGTTGCCTTCAGCGACGCGCTGGTAGTCGGCGCGGTAGGCTCGCAGGCGAAGGCCTTTTTCGGGAAACAAGCCGGTCGCAACAACCGTTTCTGCCAGCGACTGCAGCAGTGTATCGACCTTCATAACGGTCTCGGGAAGGTTGTTGGAGTACTCGACGATGAGGTGGGGCATGGGTTGGGCCTGACAATGGGGTTATTGAAGGGGGAACACGGCATTAATTTGCCCGGTGCCTGAACTGCCGAAGTAGGGGGTCAGCACTTCAACCCGGCCTCGGTAATCATCCCAACCCAGCGTACCCAGCAGCATAGCGGTATCGTGCATGAATCCTTCACCGTGACACTTTTCAGCATACTCGGGGAGCATGGCAACAAACTCCTGCCACTCGCCTTCCTGCCACATGCGCACGACTTCGCGGTCCATGTGCTCAAGCATGGGTGACCAGACCCGGTGCAGATAGTGTTCAGAGACGCCGTTTTGTGCGAACCGGTGGGAGAGTGATCCCGATGCCAGTACGGCGACTTTACCGTCATACTCATTTTCGATGCTGCGTCGCAGTGCGCTGCCCAGACGACCGCTGTCCTGCAGGTCGTGAACCTGGCAAAGCGCAGAAATTGAGACGACCTTGAAGTGGCGATCCTCATTCATGTAGCGCATTGGCACCAGCGTGCCATATTCCAGCGCAAGGGTTGTATCCGAGTGAGCGCGGGTGTTGATGCCTGCTTCGCTGCAGCCCGCTGCTATGATGTCACCCAGTTCAGTATTGCCGTCATATTCATAGGGCATGTTCTTGATGAAGTGGGGCAGTTCGTTGCTGGTGTAGATCCCCTTGAAGTGGGCGGCGTTATTAATGTGATAGCCCGAGTTCACCAGCCAATGGGTGTCGAAGACCACGATGGTGTCCACCCCCAGTTCCCTACAGCGGCGTGATATTTCGATATGCCCGTCAATAGCGGCCTGTCGGCACCCCTTGTGGGGCCCATCCATCTCTGACAGGTACATTGATGGGACGTGGGTGATTTTTGCTGCGAAGGCTATGCTGCCCATATCTCCCCCTGTGCGGGCTCAGCGGCCCAGTGTGGGTACCCGGTGTGTGTCATGGGCGATGCAAACGTTCTTTGTTTCCATATAAAAATCGAAGCTATAGTCGCCCCCGTCACGGCCAATGCCACTCATTTTCATACCCCCGAAAGGCGAGGGGAGGTTGCGGTTGTTCTCTGAATTCACCCACAGCATACCCGCCTCAACGCCCTGTGCCATCCGCAGCGCACGCCCTGTATCCCGCGTCCAGATGTAGCCAGCCAGACCATAGGCGCTGTCATTGGCGATCTGCAAAGCCTCCGCCTCATCCTCGAAACCCAATGCGGTCAGAACAGGTCCGAAAATTTCCTCCCGGGCAACGCGCATTCTGTTATTGGCATCGATGAATAGTGTGGGG
>JAKMEU010000016.1 GCA_022425845.1 Luminiphilus sp.
CGATGCTGTTCAGGCGAGTCATAGCCTTGACGGCGTCACCATCCAGCAACAGGGGCAGGCTGGCAACGGCCTCATCAACGATGGCGTCGATCGCCTGCCGGTCAGCCTTGCTGGGATTGGCCAGCACGTAGTTCGAAACCTCGCTGGCCCGGCCCGGGTGGCCGATACCAATACGCAGCCGGTGAAAGTCGCGGTTGCCTCCCAACGCAGGAATAATGTCGCGGAGTCCGTTGTGTCCTCCGTGACCACCACCTTGCTTGAAACGCGCTGTTCCAGCTTCTATGTCGAGCTCATCGTGGGCGACCAGTATGGCTTCGGGGGCAATACGATAAAAGTTGGCCAGCGCCGCTACGGCACGGCCACTGCGATTCATAAACGTAGTCGGCCTAAGCAGCCGCAGTTCATGCCCCGCGAGAGTAACCCGCCCCGTGTCACCGTGGAATTTGCTCTCGGGTGCGAGGGTCGCGCCACACTGCCGGGCTATTTCCTCAATAAAAAAAGCACCCGCATTGTGGCGGGTGCCTTCATAGGGTTTGCCGGGGTTACCGAGCCCAACGATGAGCTGGATGGCCAGCACAAGTGCGCCTTACTCTTCCGCTTCGGGTTCCTCACCCTCACTCGGCGCTTCAGCCTCCTCGGCAGCTTCATCGTCAGCCTTGCTGCCCTTGGGCGCAATGACAGCGGCGATCGCCAGGTCATGATCCTCACCAAGGGCAAGGGCTGTAGAGACGACGCCTTCGGGAAGCGTGACGTCAGACAAGTGAACGATTTGACCCAGTTCGACATCCGTCATATCGACTTCAATGTAATCGGGGATATCACCGGGTAGACACTGTACTTCCATATCAGTGGCCTGGTGCTGAACCATGCCGCCGCCCAGTTTCACGCCCTGACAGCTTTCCTCATTGGTGAAGTGCAGGGGCACGTTCACTTTGAGTACCTTGTCAGCCTGCACGCGAAGAAAATCGACGTGCATGGGGAAGCCTTTGGCTGGATGGCGCTGAACGTCCTTGAGGATGGCGCTTTCGGTATCACCATCGACCAGTACATTGAGTACTGATGTGTAGAACGCTTCATTTTCCAGCATCTTCTCCAAATCCTTGCGGATCAGGCTAATGCTTCGGGCTGCGGCTTGACCGCCATAAACGACACCGGGGACTTTTCCTTCAAGTCGACGTAGGCGGCGGCTCGCACCTTTCCCTTCGTCAACCCGAACCTCGGCTTGTACTTCGAAAGATTCAGACATGGTCTGTCTCCTTTAATAACACCACAGCACCTGCGACCGGTGGTGTGGTGGGTGGGTTTCACTGCTTAACGGTTATTCGTCAAACAGTGCGCTGATTGATTCTTCATTACTGACCCGGCGGATAGATTCCGCTAACAGGTCGCTGATCGTAAGCTGGCGAATATTGCTCAATGCTCTGGCTTCGTCAGACAGCGGGATACTGTCGGTCACTACCAATTCGTCAAGCTCTGAGTCACGCAGGTTGGCAAGCGCTTTGCCCGACAGTACCGCGTGGGTACAGTACGCCACGACCTTGGTGGCGCCCCGGGCCTTGAGCGCCTTGGCGGCGCTGCACAAGGTGCCCGCGGTATCCACCATGTCGTCCACCATGATGCAGGTTCTGCCATCGACATCGCCGATCAGATTCATAACCTCGGCTTCGTTGGCACGGGGACGGCGTTTATCAATGATGGCGAGATCGGCGTCGTCCAGCTGCTTGGCAATAGCCCGCGCCCGAACCACACCCCCGATATCAGGTGATACCACCACCAGATTCTCGTAGTGGCAGCGCACAATGTCATGATTCAAAACCGACGAGGCGTACACGTTGTCCACCGCACAGGTAAAGAAGCCCTGAATCTGTTCCGCGTGCAGATCGACGGTCAGAACCCGGTCAACCCCGACGGCCGCCATCATGTCGGCGATCACCTTGGAGGAAATGGGTACCCGGGCGGACCGGACCCTGCGGTCCTGCCGTGCATAACCGAAGTAGGGCACAACCGCCGTGATACGTCCCGCAGAGGCCCGGCGCAGTGCGTCAATCATGAGCACCAGTTCGATCAGATTGTCGTTGGTGGGCCTGCAGGTGCTCTGGATAACAAAAACATCTTTGCCGCGGACATTTTCATTCAGCTCAACGGTGATCTCACCATCGGAGAACTTGCTGACCTGGGCGGCCCCAAGCGTCAGATAGAGGCGGTCCGCGACCATGCGTGCCAGTTCCGGGTTGGCGTTCCCCGTAAAGACCATAATCTTGGATGACATGATCGGCGCCTCGTTTTGCTGCAACTCGGGTTAGTTGGCTGGGGTGGCAGGATTCGAACCTGCGAATGGCGGGATCAAAACCCGCTGCCTTGCCACTTGGCGACACCCCAATGAAACGTTATTCGCTGTGCGCTATGAAGGGAGGCCGCTGATTAAGGCCTCTCGCGACTATCGGTGCCATTGACTCAGGCATCTCAGCAGCAATGGCGCGGGCCCTGTTTTCCGAGTCCACCTCAGCAAACACACAGGCACCGCTACCAGTCATCATCGCAGGCGTTGATTTACCTAATATTTTCAACGCTTTATGCACTTCCGGGTGGCGTTTAACAACAACCGATTGCAGGTCATTGCGGGCACCCCCCGCGAAAAAGGCCGACATTGTGATCGGCGCCGTGTTCCTTGTCAATTCAGGTGCGTTAAAGATCTCTGCGGTGCTGACGTGGCAGCTGGGCCTGAGGAGCACGTACCATCGCTCGGGAAGCTCGATGCCGGTCAGAGTTTCGCCGAGTCCCTCGGCCCAGGCGCTCTGTCCGTGCACGAAGACCGGTACGTCGGCTCCGAGTTGCAGCCCCATCTCGGCTAGGTTCTCCGCTGAGTAACCCAGGTTCAGCAACTGATTAATGGCCAGCAGCGTGGTGGCGGCATTGGAACTGCCCCCGCCCAGACCACCCCCCATAGGGATGCGTTTCTCTATTCGGATGCGCACTCCCGTGGTGCTTTCTGCTCTCGCCAGAATCAGCTGGGCGGCCTGCAGAATGAGATTTTCCGATGGGGGAACATCTGGCATCGCCGATTCCAGGGTGCAGCCGCCGTGCCCAGCCAGCTCAAACGTCATATCGTCACCCCAGTCCAGCAGGCGGAAGACGGTCTGCAAATTATGCCGGCCATCGGGGCGCCGGCCGACAACGTGCAGAAATAGGTTCAGCTTTGCGGGCGACAGGCAGGTCAGTGTCTCAGCCGTCACGGTGTCGTTACCAAATCCCATGTCAGCAGCACCAGCTTGACCGACATATCGGATCGCGACGCCGTGATTTTCCGCGGTAATGTCCACGCGTCGACGCGCTGCCACTCTGTAATGGATACTGACCAGCTATCGACGTCCTGCGGATACCCCAGCAACCATTCACTGATCGTCGTCATGGGTAAGTTGAGTGCGGCACGGCGTGCATCGTTGCCCAGCGGAAGTGAGTTCAGGGGTTGTTCGATGCCGTCTTTAAGCCAGTAAAGGCGCTCTCCCTCCCGGAACAATTCGATGGCGCCAGCGCCCAGAGGGCCTGCAATCCGCACCTGGTCCCGGTCTACTTCAGGGTGAAGCCAGTGAATAGACACCGTTTGGGTACCCTCAGCATCGGTCAACGCAGCTTTTCCCTGCACCGACCATCCCGCGGCGTCTCGGGGTAGTTGCTGACCCCCGGGGCTCAAACCCTCACCCGTGGTGGCGCAGCCACCCAGCATCAAAAGAACGAGAATCGCCGCCAGCCCTGACTGCAGTTTAGTCAATGGCAGACGTATCCAGCGTGACGCCGAGACGGAGCAGGGTGTCAGTCACATGCTCCGCTCCGGGCTCGCGCTCAAGGGATGCCCGCCAGATGACCAGGGCATCCTGTTCCCTGCCCGACACCCAGAGCGCTTCGCCGAGGTGCGCTGCAACCTCTGGGTCAGGAAACAGCGCGTAGGCCTCCTTCAGCAGGTCGACCGCCTGAAGCAGTCGGCCAAGCTTGAAATAGACCCAACCCAGGCTGTCCAGAATCGCGGGCTCTCCGGGCGACAATTCCAGGGCCTTCTCAATCAGCGTTGCCGCCTCCTCATACCGTGTGGTGTGAACCGTCAGCGTATACCCCAGGGCATTAAGTGTGGTTGCATTGTTGGGCTCGAGCTTGAGGATGGCCCGAAGGTCACCCTCCATCCCCGGAATGTCATCGAGTGCTTCATGGGCCATGGCGCGACCGTATCGAAGCGACATCGACTCAGGGAAAAGATCCAGTGCTTCGGTGTAGACCTGAATAGCCCGCTCGGTCTCACCAATTTCATTCAGCAACTCGGCCTCTATGCTATAGAGCTGCTCTGCCTGTCCCGGGTTGCGCGCCCGGGTCCGTCTGAAACCATCCCGAAAGTCCAGCGTGTCGCCGCTGTCGAGCCTGAGCTCCGCGGCGCGACGCGTGGCATCAAAAAACTCACGGCTGGGTCCGACCTTGTCATAGGCTTCAATCGCAGCGGGATACTCCTCAAGGTTTTCATAGACACGCCCGAGGTAATACTGTGCCTCGTCGGGACGCTGACCGAGGTCGACCAAAGCCTGAAGGTTGACCTTTGCAGCTTCGGGATCATTGGCCTCGATTTCGATGAGGGCGAGGGAAAACAGATAGTCGCCATTGCGGGGAGAGAGGGTCAGCAGCGCTGCAAATTGCTCGCGTGCCTCGTCCAGTTCTGATGCGCTGGCAAGCAGCCGCGCAAACTGAAGCCGCAAGGCCTCATTATCAGGATTGCGCGCCACAGCCTCGCGAATCTTCTCGAAGGGCCGGTTGGCGCCGCTGTCCAGTTTGATCTGACTCCAAAGCAGGAGCGCGCGTTCTTCATCAGGGTTAACGGACAGGACGGGCTCTAATGCGGCAAGGGCCCGATCGGGATCGTCCTGCGCACGCCTGAGGTAAGCCACCGCTATGGCGATATCCTGATCTTCTGGCCAGTCGCTGGCCAGGGCCTCCACGGCCGTAGCCACGGCTCGGCGTTTGTCTGGTTCCAGCGCATCCCATGAAACCAGGAGGGCAGGGGCATTAATTCGGGCACCCCGCGCTTTCGCGGTACGGGCGAACACCAGTGCCTCTTCGGGCTCGCCCGCGCGTATAAGCAGCCCCATGGCCGTTACGGCCGCAGCCGCGTCGTTACTGTCCTGTTCGGACAGTTTGATCGCCAGCGCCAGTGCCCGGGCGTCATCCTGTCGGAACTCGGCAAGACGCAGTGCTCGCCGGGTCAGGGCGGGATCGCCCAGCCGAAGCGCCTCGGCAGTGAGTATTTCCAATGCGCCATCCAGGTCTCGCTCCCGCAGCAGAAACTCTGCATGCAGTAACGGCAGCAGGCTTTCGGGCGGGATTGGGACTTCCGCAACGGCGGGGGCCGGCGGCTGTTCAGCAATAACCGGTTCAGCAGCTGCCTCGGACGCCGGGGCGGTGGCTGAAGACGCGACAGGCGGTACGGACTGGCAGGCGCTGAGTCCCAGCAGAATCAGGACCAGTGAAGGCAGTGATGTAAGGCTATATTTCATAATTCCATGATGACACAGAGCCGTTGGCAAACCCACGATAGGCGTCGGATTATACGCGGCAGATCAGCGGTCTTCTTGCTATCATTGGCGACCAAGTTGGGCAAAGACAAGGCTGTTGTGTTTCAGGACCTGATTGCGGTTGGCATAAACCATGACTCCGCTTCTCTCGAAATTCGGGAGCGGGTGGCTTTTGCTCCTGAAAATATCCCCACAGCCCTCGGCGAGGCGTTGGCGCAGGTCCCCATCCATGAGGTCGTCATACTGTCGACCTGTAACCGCACCGAAATTTACGGCGTCATGGCATCGTCAGGGGATCCCATGGGGGCCAGTGATGCGCTGGTGCAATGGATCAGCGAGCATCACGGCCTCACGGCGGAGTCGTTGTCCACCTGCACCTACCGCCACCATGGCAAACAGGCCATGACCCATCTCGTGCGGGTGGCTGCGGGTTTGAATTCAATGGTCCTTGGCGAGCCCCAGATTTTCGGGCAGCTCAAATCGGCTTTTGCGGTCGCCGAAGAGGCGGGCGCTGTGGGCAATCGTTTGCAGCGGCTTTTTCCCGAGGCATTCCGGATTGCAAAAAAAGTGAGAACCGATCCGGCCATCGGCGAGAATCCGGTTTCCGTTGCCTACGCCTCGGTTGACCTGGCGGGCCATATTTTCTCCAATCTGGCCAAGCGGACAGCGTTGCTGCTGGGCGCAGGCGAGACCATAGAACTGGTAGCGAAGCATCTCTGCGACGCCGGTTTGGGAAATCTCATTATCGCCAACCGCACGCTGGCGCGCGCCGAGTCGCTGGCGGAGCAGTTCGACGCCCAGGCTGTGCTGCTTGCCGATGTGCCCGAGCGCTTACCCGAAGCCGATATTGTGATCAGTTCAACGGCCAGTCAGTTGCCCATACTGGGCAAGGGGGCGGTTGAGCGTGCCCTCAGGCAGCGGCGCTACCGCCCCATGCTTCTGATTGATCTCGCGGTGCCCAGAGATATTGAACCCGAAGTCTCAGACCTGTCTGATATCTATCTGTATTCGGTTGACGATCTCCGCGATGTGATCGAAGAAAACCTGCGGCTGCGCGCTAGTGAAGCCAACAAGGCCGACAGCATCATCACTGAAGGCATCGTATCCGTTGAGGAGGATATTCGAGGTCGGCAGTCTGCCGATGTTGTCCGAACATTCCGGGAGTCGGCGCTGGCGATCCAGGAGGTTGAGCTCACGAAGGCCATCAAGGCCATGGAACGGGGTGAAGATGCCGGGGATGTGGTGCGTCGTTTGGCCCGAGACCTGACCAATAAATTGATTCATGCACCCACTGCGGGTCTTCGGCAGGTGGCGCGTGAGGGAGATGACGGTCAGGTCAGCCGGGCCAAAGCGCTGCTTGGTTTGGGTGACGGCCTCGAATCCGAAGAAGAGAAGCCCACCCTTCAGTGAAAGAATCCCTGACCGCGAAGTTGGCCAGCCTGGTGGATCGCCACGAGGAGGTGGCGGCCCTGCTGGGTGATCCCGAGACAGCGGGTGACACCCATTTGTTTCGCGATCTCTCCAAGGAATATGCCCAGCTGAATGAGGTGGTGGAAGTCTTTACTGCCCATCGCCGTGCGGTGGAGGATGCCGAAACGGCGAGGGACATGCTCTCTGACCCTGATTCGGATGTACGGGAGATGGCCACCGAGGAATTGGCGTCGGCGAGCGCGCTGACACAAAAGCTGGAGGCCGATCTTCAGGTCCTGTTGCTCCCGCGCGACCAGCGAGACAGCCATAATGTCTATCTGGAAATACGCGCGGGCACGGGGGGCGATGAGGCGGCGATTTTCTCCGGTGATCTCTTTCGAATGTACAGTCGTTATGCCGAGACCAAAGGCTGGCGCATCGAGATGATCTCGGAGCGTCCCGGCGATCATGGCGGGTTCAAGGAAGTGATCTCGCGGGTCATCGGTGACGATGTCTACGCGCATCTTAAATTTGAATCCGGGGCGCATCGCGTCCAGCGAGTGCCGGAAACCGAGTCCCAGGGGAGAATCCATACGTCCGCCTGCACGGTTGCCGTGATGGCCGAACCTGAAGATGTCGAGGCAATTGATATCCGTAAAGAAGATCTTCGCATCGACACCTTTCGCTCATCGGGCGCTGGCGGGCAGCACGTCAACACCACAGATTCAGCCGTACGCATCACGCATCTACCAACGGGCGTTGTTGTCGAATGCCAGGATGAGCGTTCCCAGCATAAAAACCGTGCCCGAGCCATGTCGTTATTGCAGGCCCGGCTGCTGACGGCGGCGGAAGACAAAGCGATGAGTGAGCAGGCCGCAGAGCGCCGGAACCTCGTGGGTAGCGGTGATCGGTCCGAACGAATCCGGACCTACAATTTTCCCCAGGGACGGGTCACCGATCACCGCATTAACCTGACCCTGTACAAGCTCGATGAGGTTGTACAGGGTGAACTGGATGCGCTGGTTCAGCCGCTACGGACCGAGCATCAGGCCGACCAATTGGCAGCGCTGGGTGCTGCCGAGTGACCACGGTTAGGGACCTGCTCGCAGGGGCCGAGTTGCCGAGGCAGGAATCCGAATTGCTTTTGCGCTCTCTTCTGGGCTGCGATCGCGGCTGGATTTTTGCCCATGGTGACGCGCCTGTGGCGGCGTGCAGTGAGGCAACCTTTCTAGAGCAAGCCAACCGAAGGCAAGCCGGTGAGCCTCTCGCCTACATACTGGGTGAGCGTGAGTTCTGGTCGCTACCGCTGAAGGTGACACCTGCCGTCCTGATACCCCGCCCCGATACCGAGGTGCTTGTTCAATGGGCCGCGGTTTTGCTCACACGTACCCCCGGCGCACGCTGCCTTGATC
>JAKMEU010000021.1 GCA_022425845.1 Luminiphilus sp.
TCGCACAATGATGTTTATGGACCTGACGATCCGGCTGGTTATCGTGTACGACATGCCGGAAGAGGCCAAATCCCGGGCGATTGAGGATACCTGTCAGGCCCTGCGCGAGGGCGCATTGCAACACCGACTGGGTCATGTGCTGCCCTTTACCGATATGGCGCAGGCACATGAATTGGTCGAGGCTGGGGGGACCCATGGATGCGTCGTTGTAACCCTGCCATGAAACACAGGGGGTGGCGCTGGGGCGCTGGGGCGCTGCTCTTTGGGCTGTTAATTACAGCCTGTGACGGTGTGGATGAAATCAGGGGTGACCTCGATGCACCGGCGCTACAGGCGCCGACTGTGACCGTGGGTGCCACTGTGCTGACCGGCACCCGGGACGAAGGAGGCACGGCAGCGTTTCTGGGAATCCCATTTGCGCTCCCGCCGGTGGGTGATGCGCGATGGCGTCCTCCCATGCCCCGTCCGTTTGACGGCGGTGTACTTGATGCCACCGCCTTTGCGCCGGCCTGCCTGCAATCGGGTAGTGGTCTCTCCTGGTATCACGGGATGATGGCTCGTGTGGGTGTCGATCCGTCTTTGATGGCTGCGCCCGCTTATTCGGAAGATTGTCTCTACCTCAATATCTGGACTGACGGGTCGTTGCCGGGGCCCAAACCGGTGCTGCTGTTCATCCATGGCGGTTCCAACACAGGGGGCTGGAGCTACGAGCCCAACTACCATGGCGGACCCCTGGCCCGACAGGGGACGGTGGTGGTCACCGTTGCCTATCGGTTGGGGGTATTTGGATGGATGAACCATCCCGATATGGGCTTCGCCAATCTCGGACTCCACGATCTTGCCCTGGCTCTGGAATGGGTACACCAGCACATAGGCGCATTCGGTGGAGACCCCGGGCGAATCACGGTGTCGGGTGAATCGGCAGGAGCGGCAAACGCCTTGCATCTCGCGATATCGCCGCTCAGCCGGGGTCGCATTCGAGGGGTCATCCACCAGAGTGGTGGCTGGCCGGTTACGGGCGGGCCCACCCCCGACCAGGCGGCCGCTCGCGCGCTCGCGCTACAGCAGCAGTTGTTGGGTGCCGATGGTTCGCTGGAAGAACTGCGTGCGCTCCCTGCCGAAGCGCTCATTGCGGCCACCCCGGAGGTGTATCGGGGTATACGGTTCGGCGCCCTGCAGGATGATGAAAGCCTGCCGCGCACGTTGCAGCAACAGGTTATGGACGGCGACCCGCCGCCCCTGAACATTATTATCGGTAGTAACGCCAATGAGTCGCTGATGTATATCCGCCCGGGGGATACCGCAGCGGCCTATCTCAAAGACCGCTTACCCGAGGAACGCTGGCCGGCGGTATTGGGGTCTTTTGAGGACGACGCCAGCGAGCAGTCGATACTCGACCGGTTGGGTACCGGGCTGACCTTCCTGTGCCCCTCCTTGACGCTGGCTGATGCGATCAGCCGCGCCGGGGGCAACGCCTGGGTCTATCGCTTTGACCGGGTGCGCCCCGGTTTCGCGACTATCGGTGCCTATCATGGCGCTGAGTTACCTTACGTGTTTGACCGTCATGATGACTGGCTCCCCACGGAGCCCGTGGACAGGGCACTGACGGCGACATTGATCGACTACTGGCGTGCCTTTGTGACGCGAGGTGATCCCAACAACCCGGGCACGCTCCAATGGCCCGTGTGGGAGACAGAGAGTCAGCAGGCCGTCATTTTTTCCGACGAATCCAGTGTTATGACGCACCCGGATTTGGCGTTCTGCGAACTGCTGTCAGAGCGCTGAACCTCTGCGTCTGATGGGTCGGGGCTCTCGCTGGAGCGGGGATCCTGCTGCAGGGCAATGGGTGCCATAACCGAAGTGGTACCGACAAACTCGCTCTGCTCCTCGATCGCCACGGCGGTCCGGCCCCTGGGCTGCAGTGCCACAAAGACGCCAAACAGTACGCTGGAAAAACCAACGGCAATAAAGAGCGCCTCGTTACCGAGCCAGCGCATGGCAAAGCCAAACACGATGGCGCCACCGGAGGCGCCGAGGGCATTCAGCAGCAGCACCGATGAGCCCAGCATGACGAATTCATCGCGTTTAGAGTTATCGGCGGCCTTGGCGAGGGATACGGCGTACAGGGAGTTACCCGCGGCTCCAAAGGCTGCCGAACACCAAAGCAGGGTGGTGGGATCGGTGGCCTGTGACAGTGCCAATGCGGTCGCGGCACAGGCGAAGCACAGCAGCGACAGAACATAGCGTCGATCAATACGGTCCGAGGCAAGCCCTATGGGGTACTGCGCGAGTGCACCGCCAATAATATTGGCGGCGATAAACCAGGGAACAAACGCGGGGTCTCCTGTCAGTGCCAGGATGTAGACGGCGCCCAGTGACCAAAAGCTCCCCATAATCAAACCTGAGCCCAGTGCGCCCGCGAAGGCTGTGTGGGAACGTCGGTAAAGCTTGCCGAAGCTGACACGGGTGGCCGGCACGGGGGCCGGCGCCGGGGAGCGGGTCAGGCTTACCGGGATGATGGCGCACCCGACCATGAGTGCCACCAGGATGAAGGGGTGCAGCGGGTTGTTGTCCGTGAGATTGAGCAGGTACTGACCCAGCGCCATGGAGCCCAGAACAATGACCGTGTAGATGGACAGGACGCGCCCGTGTGCTGCGGGATCGGTCTGCTCAGTCAGCCAGCTTTCTATGACGGTGTACGCGCCACACATTGCGGCACCGAGGACGAAACGAATCACGATCCAGAGGACGCCCCCGTCGCAGAGGCTCAGGACCAGGAAGCTGCAAAGAAAGGTGGCCATCAGGGCCGTAAAGCTCCGAATGTGACCCACGTTGGCAATGACCTTGGGCGTCAGGAGAGCGCCGGTCAGAAAGCCCGCAAAATATGCAGAGCCGCTGAGACCTACCAGAAGCGTGGACATGCCGAGTTCCGCCGCCCGAAGCGGCAGAAACGTCATATGCAAGCCATGCCCGGCCAACAGGAAGGCGGTGGTCAGCAGTAGCGATGAGACAGAGCGAAGGTTGCCCATGACGGTAGCCAACACAAAAAAATTCGAGACGCGCATTCTCGTCAGAATGAGCCGCTGGACAAGCACCAATTTTGGTAAGTGTTGGCAGGTTTTTCGGAGCTTGTGGGGGCGTGCAAAATGCGGCGCCGTGGATCACCGAATGGGACTTCAATTTCCCGACTTTTTCCGCAACCCGACGGCCCCTCTGCGCTGTGCTCGGGGGCTAACGCTGGGTACTGACCTGGGCCGTCGGCCCCGGGTTGTCTCCTGCCTAATGCCCGTCAGTCGGATGCGGCTGTTGGTCCGGCCAGTTGGTCCAGCATCGCGCGCCAGAAAACCAGTGACTCCCGAATGCTGACTTTGGGAACGCGTTCGTTGAGTCCATGGGCAAAGCTGTCCTTGGGATTGATAAATATCCCTGTCAGGCTGTAGCTGGGGATGCCCGCCGCGCGGAAGAAAGCGCCGTCGGTGGTGCCTGAACCCATCTGCGGGATAACGGGCACGCCCGGGTACAGGGGTTCGAGACTGGCCTTGATGGCGGCCATGATTTCAGCATTGAAAGGTGAGGCATCACTCGACACCGGGACCCCCACGATCGTCCAACCCAGATCGGGGTTGTCTGCGACCCGCTTCAAAACGCCGAGGGTGTCCTCGACGCTGTTGCCGGGGAAAATCCGACAGTTCACGGTGGCCGTGGCCGACTGGGGCAGGGCGTTTTCAGCATGACCCCCCGCCAGCATGGTGGGAATACAGGTTGTGCCGAGGGTACCCACGTACTCCGGCTGCTGCCGCAGAAGGTCGATGGCTGCGGTATCGGACGGATCGGCAACGATGCGTGCCATGGCATCGCCCACTGCACCGCCGACCAGGGGTGCAGTGCGCTCAAAGTAGGTCAGGGTGATTTCATTCGTCTGCAGGGGAAACCGATGTTGCTGGAGGCGTTTCAGGGCATCAGTCAGGTCGAAGATGGCGTTGTCGTCTCGCGGCATCGAGCTGTGCCCGCCGGGATTTCGTGCGGTAACGGCGAAAGTGGCGTAGGTCTTTTCCGCAAAGCCCACCTCAAACTGGAAGGCCTCACCGGCATCATTGAGTGACCCGCCACCCCCATCGACGACAAAGGCAAACTCCGCGTCGATCAACGGGCGGTAGTCTCGGGTGAGCTGCTGCACCGTCGCCTGAAAGGATTCCTCGTCACCGGTGAAGGCAATAATGAGGTCACGATTGGGCACGTAGTCCTGTTCTTTCAGGGCGATGAACAGCGTGGTCAGCAGGGAGACATCAAACTTGTTATCCAATACGCCGCGACCATAGTAGAAGGTCTCGTCTTCTTGCAGTTCGAAGGGATTGCGCACCCAGTCATTGGGGTCTGCCGGCACCACATCCATGTGCGACGAAAAGAGAATGGGTTTGCGGCCGCTGCTATCGTCACCGCGATAGCGCACGACCAAAGAAGCCGTTTCGCCCAGAGGTATGATTTGAATGGCCTCGTCCGGAAACCCCGCATCCATGAAGCGTGTGCGCAGGCTGTTTGCGTAGTCGGGCACCTCGCCAAGCCCGTAAGCCGTTTCCCGCGCAATGGCCTCCCGAAGCAGCGTCTCGGCCAGTAAGGTATAGCGTGTTTCGTCGGTCGCTTCCGCTTGCGTCCGGAAAAGCAGGAGACAAAAGCTGGCGGCTATGAAAAGGGAAAGTGGTGCGAATCGGAGTGGGAATAACA
>JAKMEU010000052.1 GCA_022425845.1 Luminiphilus sp.
ATATCGTCCTGCATCTCCGGATTCGTTGAGGAATTTATATGCGTGAAGTCAGACTCGCCGGGCTTTTGGTAGGAAATGCCAACATCTGTGGCTAACCAAAGAAAGCCATCCTCTGATACAAAAATTCCATTCACGGTGTTGCTAAGTAAATTTGAATTATTTCGACTGGTGGGGGTTACTATGCTGGTTCGAGCCTGCACTAAGCCGTTAATAAATCCAATCCAGTAGGTCGAATCACGACTCTTATAAATGCTGTAAACCTGTGTATCAGAAAGGCCTTCAATAAAATCGGAGTAGTTGTGAAACGTCCTTCCGCCATCTAGGGTGATGCTTAGTCCCTTACCTGTGCCCACCCAAGTGGCGCCCTCATCATGGAAGATAGACGTTATGGTGTTTGACGGAAGGTCACTGTTTTCACTGCCGGCCGTTATCTTTCTTACTGAGCCATCCAGGTTGTTAACAACTATGACACCTTGATCTAGGGTGGCAACCCAGATTTCATGCTTGCGTGAACTCATAGTGTATGAAGCCGCATCAGCGATGGCGGGACTGATGCTTATTTCTTCAAAATGGAGTTGGTCTTCTATCCAAACCAACCGATATATTCCACGCCCTGCAATTAGCGCCAAAACGGTGGAGTCATAAACTAATAGGTCTAGTACTTCACTGTCTCGCCCTATGTTGGTAGGTAGTGGGAATTCGAAGTATTGATCGGTCCCAGGCCGATAAACCCCAATTTGCCCAGCCAAGCCTAGCCAGATAGTGCCACCTTCCTCCAAGGCAAACGTAAGGATATCCATATCCTTACCGCGCAGAGACTTTGGTGTTATGAACTCCTTTGTCGTCCGGTCAAACCGAGAAAGCGCTGCCGTGGTAGCAACCCAGAGCTCTTTATCTTCTGATTCTCGAACTCCAAGAAGTCCACCAGGTGGCAAACCGTTCTCTTCAACAAATAGAGAAAGATATTTCTCGACGCGGCGACCGTCATAAAAATTCAAACCCTCCTGCGTGGAGAGCCAAATGGCGCCGGTGCTGTCTTGAAAGGTGTCAGTCACGATTCGCTGACTCAATTGACTCGAGACAGCTGACTCCCAGAAGACCAAGTTCGGCCCATCCGCGGCGCTTACGCCCGAATTAAGCGCGAGCAATACTAGGCCGATAAGTAAATGTGTGAGCGGAGATTTCATCTCGCAGACACTAAGCTGACCGGGCGTTTTGTGTAAAGGGCGCTTTTTTACCAAAAAAAAAAGCCCTTGGCTATTTTGCCAAGGGCCTTCTTAACTTCAGCAAACGTAACGTGCTTGACGCTATCCTTATCGGATGATCCACCGGGAAGCGGTCTGGTCGGCGTCACTGCGGATGATCCACCGGGAAGCGGTCTGATCGGCGTCACTGCGGATGATCCACCGAGAAGCGGTCTGACCAGCATCAGTACGGATGATCCATCGAGAGGCGGACTGATCAGCATCGCTACGGATAATCCATCGAGAGGCGGACTGGTCAGCGTCGCTACGAATAATCCATCGAGAAGCGGACTGATCCGCATCACTACGGATAATCCATCGCGATGCAGACTGATTCGCATCAATACGCTCCTCAGCCGCTACTGCTTGGCTGTCGTCGGTGGCCGCGGGGTGGTTGGCCCAGCGAAATCCGGAACGATTAGCCTGCTGCGGTGTGTTGACTGCGGGGCCGGTTGCGTCTTCGCGCTCTGCCCAGCGGAACCCATTGTGCGGCGTTTCTGCAGCTAAGCCACTGGCGACATTGCTCACGGCTGTAACAGCCCCTCGCATCTCGCTGTCGGCATATGCAGCACTGGACATCAGTGCTACGGCAGCTATGCAACTGGTAAAACCCTTCGTTAGCTTCATGGTCAGCAACCTCCTTCGCAGGTTTTGTGGTGTGAGACCGTGGTTACCGAACTCGCACCTGACCTTATTAAGTCTTGAGGAGATAGTACGAAGCACTGACGTTGGTAAACAGCGATGGAACTACCCAAATGGGGTAGGTCGCTTTTAACGTTGATTTAGAAGCAGACGGAGTCAGTCAGCAGGCGCTGCGGGTCCCAGGGCCTCGAGCTTCTCTTGCTCAAGTCGAAACACGGCTGCCCAGTCAAACGGAACAAAGTCCGCTTGAGGGAGCTCCGTCTTGGCATCAAGGCGCTCCAAGTGGGCTGCGACACCCCATTGACGGTCGTCGCTAAACCCCGCCTCTGGAGGAGTTGATTGCACCATATTGGCCAGGCCTGGCAGGGTCGGGCTACCGTCTTTCTCTGTTAGTGCGGGACCATAAAGGGTTTCCTGGCCTGACACAGCGGCACGGATATCAAGCTGTTGCTGATCGCAATTGGTGTCACCCACGGTAAGTGCCCTCGAACCATTTACCCTGCCCGCGCCCTGCACAAAGGGGCTGTACGCCAGTCGCCCGTCGCGACTGAGTGCGGGTTCTGCGCTGGTTGTAAGCAGGCATTTAACCTCGTCGTTGGTGAGTTCAGGTTTCACTTCTAAAAGCAGGGCAATGAGCCCTGAAACTACCGCCGCGGCTTGTGAACTACCGGTGGAAACAAACTCTCCGGTCGGCAAAAAGTAATTCGGATTTTCACGAGCAAGGTTGGAGTCGTGGGGAATAAGGCCGGTGATATGCCCTCCCGGGGCGATGAGGTCTGGCTTGATGAAGCCCTCGGGTGTCGGGCCCCGGGAGGAAAATTCAGGGATGTAATCATCCCTGCGATCGTTGGGCGTCCATGAATCAGTAAAAGCACCGACAGTAATAACGTAGGGGTTGTTACCCGGGGAGCCAATGGTTCCCCATTGCTCGCCATCGTTGCCGGCAGCCACCACGACGGCAATACCAGCTTCCCACGCTTTCATTACCGCCTGGTTCATCGGGTCCATCCAGTACGCCACCTGGGGTGTGGCGGTAAGCGATAGATTAAGTACGCGAATATTCAGCGCCTCCCGGTTCGCGACAACCCACTGAATGCCGCGGATGATGTCCATGAAGTCGCCGTCTCCCCTGGGAGCAATGGCAGTCACGGGGATCAGTGCGGCATTGGGCGCAATGCCAAGATAGCCGCTGCCATTCGGTTTCGAGACCCTGCCACTGTTGGCGACAATGCTGGCCATATGGGAGCCATGGCCTCCTTGATCTTCAAGAACCGCACCTTCCGTATTACTGATCGCATTGAAGTGCTGCGCGACGCGGGCTTCGCCCCGGGCGTTTCGGGTCAGGGCGGGTGTATCCCACAGCCCCGAATCGATGATGGCTACACCCACCCCCATACCGGTAATACCCGCATCCGTCAGCAGCGTCGCCCCCGCCTCAGCTGGGAAATAATAATCCTGGCTATTGGCGGCGTAGGCGGGCACCAACGATGTTTCACAGGTGTCCAGTCCGAGGGTAATTTTGAAATCGT
>JAKMEU010000082.1 GCA_022425845.1 Luminiphilus sp.
CATGGGTGTGGAGGGCATTGACCCTAACGATATTGTGGGGACCTACGTTGAACCCGAACACTGGAATGCACTGATCAGCGACCCGGACGTGCTTGTTCTCGACACCCGAAACAACTACGAAGTAGAAATTGGGTCGTTTGAAAATGCGGTGAACCCCAACACCGATTCCTTTAGAGAATTACCCGAGTATGTGAAGCAAGCGCTGAATCCCGCTCGACACAAAAAGGTGGCCATGTTTTGCACCGGTGGCATCCGCTGTGAAAAATCCACGGCGTTTCTCAAGCAGCAGGGATTTGATGAGGTGTACCACCTGAAAGGCGGCATCCTGGGCTATTTGGAGGCCATACCAGAACCCGAGAGCAAGTGGCGAGGTGAGTGTTTCGTGTTTGATAACCGCGTAACGGTCAACCACAGGCTGGAGAAAGGCGAGTATGACCAGTGCCACGCCTGCCGTCGGCCGATTACCGAGGATGACAAGCTCAGTGTGCACTTCCGCAAAGGCGTGAGTTGCCACCACTGCCACGACAAACAGTCAGCACGCCAGGCGGCGCGCTATTCGGAACGTGAACACCAGATCGAACTGGCCGAACGGCGCGGTGAGCCTCACATCGGGCAATCAATGGAACAGACGATCGCTGACAGAAAGCAGGAAAAACTGCGCTTTAAGGAGCGGCAGCGCCAAAGAGACAGCTCCCGTTCAACCGATACCGATAATTAGCAGCACCCCTCGGCAGCCGACAAAAGCATGTCGCCTGTAGGCGGGTTAGCGCAGCTCAATGGGTCTCTGATGCCGCGGCGCCCTGCCGCCAGCGACTATGAATGGAGTGCGACGCCGGCCGGTTCCGCGCCTTGATGCATTGAGTCGGGAAGCATCGTATCCCCTGCATGACTCGCTATGAGCTCCACCAGGGTGGGCATAAGCGCCTCAGGTAGGTTATGGCCCATACCGTCAATTATCTCCAACCGCGCATTGGCGATATGTTTCGCCGTATCCACGCCACAGGCCAGAGGCACCAACAGATCATCTCGCCCATGCACCACCAGACTGGGCGTAGCGATGCGCTTCAGTAACTCGACGCGACTACCACTGGCCATAATCGCAGCCATTTGGCGGGAATAACCGGGGGGGTAATAGCTGCGCTCGTAAGCAGCCAACACCTTCTGCCTGAGCTCATCATCACCTTGAGGGAACCCGGGGCTGCCGATAAGGCGCTGGAAATCCATCGTGCTTTCCACCGAGGGCTTCACAAAACCCAGATAGCGTTTCAGAAGTGCCCGGCTGATCTTGCGATTGGCCCTGGGCAGGGCCGGATCTCCGCTTGAAGACATGATGGATGTCAGGGAATGAATGCGGTCAGGAAATCGTGCCGTTACGATTTGGGCAATCATGCCCCCCATTGAAACGCCTGCGAGGTGAACCCGCCCCAGCCCCAGGGCATCCATGACACCGCAGACGTCGTTCGCCATATCGTCCAATTTATAGGACACCTTCAGCGGCCTACCCAATGCCGCTGTCAGCATGATGCTCGGCGCACTGGGGATCCGTGCAGATTCCATTTTTTGGGACAACCCAACGTCGCGGTTATCAAAACGGATGACTCGAAAACCCCGATCAGCTAATCCATAACAGAGAGACAGTGGCCAGGCCGTCATCTGTGTGGCCAGGCCCATCACCAGCAAAATTACCGGGTCTGCTGGCTCGCCAAATTCGTCATAGGCCACGCGAATACCATTGGCTTTCAGGTACTTTACCAACATATTACACAACCCTCTTTGCTCGCTGGTGATAAAATGGGCGTGCCGCCAAAATCCAAAAAAAGTTTGCGATAGGCTAACCTTGGGTTGAGTTGAACGCGCATCTTTCGATTTCTCAGGCACCTGCCAATATATCGCCTGACTCAGTTTTTTGAACGCTTTTTTTTAGGAATGCAACAATGAAGAAACTCAGCCCGGTCGACAAGGGGTTCCTCGCAGCAGAGAACCGGGAAACCCCGATGCATGTGGCCAGCCTAGGACTGTTCACCCTGCCCGAAGGCGCCGATGAGCAGAAATTCCTGCATGATCTCGCTGAAAATGTGCGATCTACGGATGCCCTATTGCCCCCCTTTGGTGATCGCCTGCGCATGGGGCGCATGGGGCTGGCCGGCAGTGCCTATTGGGAGACCGACTCCGCCCTGGACATGGACTACCACGTCCGGCACTCGGCGCTACCCAAACCCGGCCGCTATCGGGAACTCTTTAACCTTACCTCCCGCCTGCACAGCACGCTGTTGGAGCGTAGTCGTCCGCTCTGGGAAATGCATGTCATTGAGGGGCTACAAAATCGTCAATTCGCCGTTTACACCAAAACCCACCATGCTGCTGTCGATGGGGCACGTTCAATCCATATTTCCCGAAGCATGCTTTCTTCCGACCCCAACTTCGTGCTGGATGAATCCCCATTGTCGCTACAGTCCTGGCAGCGCTACAAAGACGCACTGCGGGCGGGCAAGCAGACCGGCCCTTCAGCCGCCGAGCTGCGCAATGTAGCGGATATGCTGAAGTCAACTTTCGACAGCGGCACCAACCTGATAAGGGCGGTATCGGCATTTTCACGCACCTGGGTGGGTCGGGGTGGTGATCTGGCCCTGCCTCACCGCCGGGTACCCATTAGTTCGTTGAACCATTCCATTCATGGAGCACGCCGATTCGTTGCGCAGTCCTGGCCTTTTGCGCGTATTGCCGCTGTGGGTAAGGCCTTTGATGGCACCTTTAACGATGCGGTGCTGGCCATGTGTTCCGGGGCACTGCGGCAGTACCTGCAAAACCACGCCGAGCTACCTGACCAATCACTCAAGTCCATGGTACCGGTATCCCTGCGCCAGGCCGGCGATCTGGAATCCGGTAACGCCGTAGCAGCCATCAGCGCCGACCTGGCCACCGATATTGCCGATCCTGCCCGACGGATTCAGGCCATTATGGCCTCGGTGAGGGCCGGCAAAGCGTTCTACGCCGGCATGTCGCCCAAAGAGATAGAACTGGTCAGCACCATCCTGCAATCCCCCACCCTGTTGCTTATGCCGCTGGGACTGATGTCCAAATTGCCTCCGTACAACGTGGCGATCTCCAATGTCCCGGGCATCCGCGAAAAAATGTACTGGAATGGCGCCCGCATGGACGGCTCCTATCCGCTGTCGATCGTGACCGATGGTATGGCCATGAATATCACCCTGATGACCCATGGAGAGAATGCCGATTTCGGTATTGTCGCCTGTAGACGCTCGGTCCCCCAGGTACAGCGTCTCATAGACTATATGGAAGACGCTCTGGTGGCACTGGAAGACGCAGCGGGATTTGCGACCGCGCCTCCAGCAAAAAAGCCCACCCAACGAAGCCGAAGACCAGCCCGAACAAAGGCAAAACCCGCGTCAGGGGCTAAACCCGCAGGGGAGAAAAAAGGCCGCAGCACGGCAAAGACGCCCACCAAGCGGAAGACGCCCGCCAAGGCAAAGGCGCCTGCCAAAAAGTCCGCGCGACGCCCGCAAAAGGCGGGCACTAAAGTCAGGCCAAAATCCGCAGGCAAAAATGACCGGGTAAAGCCCTGAGACGCGCTTCACCATCAGGCTTGCCAGGGAAGTTGCGCCGCCGCCCTAAAGGGCTCCCTCCCTCAGGGATCCGGCAGCCCATCTAAAGCATGACATCGTCAGACCAAACGCGAATAATTAATCGGCTTAATAAGTAAACACTAAAAAAGTTATAGGCTCTAAATTTTTTAACGACTTCTCTAACGTTTATTGCTCAACTTTTCCCTCGGAAAAAAACAACGTTCTCACTTTTTGCAGCTTCCACCGACCACAATGGAATGAGCATCACTCTCTTGTCCTCCACACCGAGCTCCCATTCGTCACACCCAGGCTCTGACCGCAAATAGGTTACGGTTTGCACCCGGTGCTTATTTTTTGGACTATCACAGTCTTTCACCACGATCCGGATATGAGGAGTACAGCTCATCGAACCCCAGACGAAGCCCGAGAAGGGAAACCTTCAGTCACTGATCGCGGCCGGCGAGTTCGTAGTCACCGCCGAGATCACACCCAAATTAACCGCCAGTGCTGAAGACATACTGGCGCAAGCGCTACCCCTCAAAGGGCTTGCCGACGCCGTTAACGTCACAGACGGCGCAGGCGCGCGGGTCACCATGTCCAGCCTGGCGGCCTCCGCCCTGCTGATACACCACGGCATTGAGCCTGTGCTGCAAATGACCTGCCGCGACCGTAACCGCATTGCGATTGCCGCCGATTTACTGGGCGCGTCAGCACTGGGCATACGAAACGTGCTGGCGCTGTCCGGCGACGACCCCAAAAAGGGCGATGAGCCCGAAGCCAAACCGGTATTCGATTTAGGCAGTAAGGACATAATGACGTTGTGTCGCAGTCTCTCTGCTGAGGGCATCACAGCCTCGGGCCGCAAGCTCAGTTCACCTGCGTCCCTCTTTGTAGGCGCCGCGGATGCGCCCTTCGACCCGCCCATCGACTGGGAGCCCACCGGCTTGCTGGAGAAAATTGCGGCGGGTAGCCAATTCATTCAAACACAGTTTTGCTTTGAGCCCGACGTGCTGCGACGCTATTTGACCCGTCTGGAAGACTTTGGCGTGCTCGAACAGGCCGCCCTCATCGTAGGTATCGGCCCTATTGCGTCGGCGAAATCAGCCCGCTGGATGGATGCCAATCTGTACGGTGTCTCCATACCCGACGACACCATAAAACGTTTGGAGGCGGCCGATGACGAAGCGGCCGAGGGTCTGAAAATTGGTGTGGAACTGATGCAGGCCTATCGCGATATTCCCGGAGTCAGCGGCGTTCACATTATGTCACCGGCCCAGAGTAGTCGTCGAACGGCAGAGGTTATCCAGCAGTCTGGAATTCACACACGTCGAGGTGGCTGATGCTCAGGACTACAAATCGATGAAAAAGCACCTGATAGGCGCGGCGCTGCTTTTTTGCTTTCTGGGAACCGCGGCCTGCACATCGCCACAGCCATCTGAGGATACCCCGCTGCTGATCCCCTCCACCCGGCCGGTCAATCCGGCCACAGAAGCGTAACGGATGCGAGCCACTCTAATCGAACAGTGGCTGTGGCTTTAGCTCAATGCTCAAACCAGTGCACCAACACCTCACCCGCCTCAGCCGACTGACGTGCCAGCGCTTCGGCTTTTTCCGCAAAGACCGCCTCAACCCGCTCCCGGCGAATCTTCAGTGTCGGCGTCAGGATCTCATTCTCAATGGTCCAAAGCTGCTTTGAAATAATGACAGCCCCCACGCGGGCATGCCTCTCCACCTCGGCATTGACCAGAGCAATAGTATCGCGGACAGAGGCCTCTACCGCCTCCGGCTGCAACGCGCCGGCCGCTTCGCTGAGGACAGTAACCATCACGGTTTTTGAAAATCCCCTGCCCAGCAGGCACTGCTGTTCGGCGTGCTCGTTTTTGGCAAACAGGCCTTCAATGGGCGGGGGTGCAACAAACTTGCCTTGGATGGTTTTGAAGTAATCCTTTACCCGGCCCGTGATGAAGATAAACCCATCGTCATCGATGTACGCCTTGTCGCCGGTATGCAACCAGCCGTCCTGCCAAAGCTCAGCGGTTTTCTCCGGTTGTTGATAGTAGCCCGGGGTGCAGCCCTCTGCGCGAATAAGTAATTCGCCCACGTCGCTGATCTTGACCTCGACACCGCTGATGGGTTTTCCGATGGACCCAATTCGGCGATCTTCGGGACGGGTGACAATCAGTGACATAGCCTCTGTCTGGCCGAAGCCCTCACAGAGCGTTAATCCCAGCTTGTCCCACCAGTGAATCAACGCGGGGGGTGTGGGCGCCGCGGCAGTCAAACAGTAGTCAACCTCGGTCAAGCCCAGGCCGTCCAGTATGAGGGCGCCAATGCCCGCAGCATCCTGCTCCAACAGGCCGTCCAGCGCCTCCTGACCCCCAATCTTGCCTAACACGGCCTGCTGGAGTTGCTCCCAAACACGCGGTGGGCCAAAAAAGACATTCGGCTTACAGGCGGGCAGATCTCGGGTGAGGGTTTCAAGGGATTCGTTGAACCAGATATCACCACCGCCAAAAAGGCTGGCGTACTCAACAATCTGCCGCTCGGCAATATGAGACAGGGGCAGGTAAGAGAAAAAGCGGGGGTCATCCCGCAGGGCAAAAGCTTCACTGCCGCGACCCACGGGAATCATATTGGATTCATGAGTCTGGATGACGCCTTTGGGCATACCCGTTGTGCCCGAGGTAAACACCAGCGAACACAGATCCGAAGGTTGGGCCTGGTGGGCAGGCTTCGCCCCTGCGCCTTCCTGCAGTAAAGCGTCCCAGGTCACGTGAGGCTCTTCGCAGTCAATGCCAGGCAGGGT
>JAKMEU010000084.1 GCA_022425845.1 Luminiphilus sp.
CCCCACCCCGCCACCCACCCCACACCCCCCCCCCCCCCCCGCCCCCCCGCCCCCCATTTTCGAAGGGCGCATCGGTCAACACGGCGGACAGCCGGAATGCCGAACCAAACTCAGGATTGATAATCGAGCCGTGCTTGCCCAACTCGCCAAAGCCGCAGGCGATAGCGGGGGGAATCATCAGTATCTTACCGGTCATCGGTCCGGTCACAGCATCTGCCTGATACCCTTGGTCGCGTAGCCAGCCCGCCACTTTCTTGGCTGCGGCAGCGGCGCGCAGGTACTGTCGGGTGACGTCCTTGCCGCCGCGCAGCTCAGGCACATGCTGCAACTCTTCATAATCGTGCTGAACGCCCAGCATAATCACGGTAGGTAGGCTGGATTCTTCGTGTTCGAACACCCAGTCGGGATTGAGCGGTGTGACGCCGGTCATCTCGCAATCCCCTGATGCTACAAACTGTTCGAGTTCAGCAGTCCATTGGGCGGGGGTCTGCGTGATTTTTTCAGCTGCCACCTCGGGTATTTTCTGGGCGACCACCTCTCGACGCTGCGCTCTCAGGTCCAGCATTTCCTCGTCGGGTTCTTCGCGGGCGTAGAACCATTTTTGCGCCTCGCCAAAGCGCGCAGTTTCGGGGTCGGGAGCCCACCAAACCATGGATGGACGCCGCCGGTCTGGCTCATTAACGCCATTGACCCTGTTACCGCTGTAGTCCCCAAGCAGGCGAGTGAAATTTTCGTCGGGTGTGAAGGGCTTGCGCTCATTTCGGGCCATCACCTGAACCCCTTTCGACTGACACCGCTACAGACTAGACCCAAGGGTCTGCTTTGGCCAGTTTTGCGCGCCCCAGGGCGCAGCGCGGGCGCCGCAGGCATGTCGGGGTTTGCTTCAGCCAGGGGGAGCGCGATAGGCAGCATGGCGTGAGGGCCGGTGGGCCACCTCTACAGGTGCCGGGCTCAGGCCGTTGCGAGCTGCTCGCCCTGGAATCGGTGTGCTTGTTGGTACTTGACCGGGGGTTGAAAACCCAGCTCCCGACGGACCGCTTCCAGAGGTTCAGCCAACCGTTTTTCCCAGGGTATGGCCAGCATCCACGCGGCGTTCAAGCCCAGGCTGCGACCTTCGTCGATCAGGGCGTCGACGTCCAACTCCGGCATTTCTTTTTGGAACTTTCGTTTCGCCATGCGAATGATGAAATCGATGCCCCGGTTGTGGACCTGCGTGGTCATAAACGAGAGCAGGCTCAACTCGCCGATGGGGTCACGACCGTACCCCGTCATGACGTGTTGTAGATCATGAATGTCCCGTAAACGGTCTGCAGTCCAGCGTTCATCGTCGCTAAACATACGATAGTCGCGGGAGGCCTCATGGCTGGATGCCACCAGACCGTCTGCTGAGAGGTTCTCAAGATGCACGAAGTTGTAGTAGCTGCGGCCGATGGAGCCTTCTGGCATCGCTTTCAGCGCATCGCGATCATTCAACACGTCGACAATGTCGGGCTTGTTTTTCAGCAGCTTGATGCCTTCGGGTACGCTGCGTAAGCGCGTTACGGGCTTACTGATGGTATCGCCACTGAGTGCTTCAATAATGCGGAATACCTGCCCCGTGTCGTCGGGGTCACGCAGCAGGCGCTGCATGGCAATCAGGGCGTTGAGAGGCCTGATTCTGTTTCGAACGACAAACCGCTTTAACGCATTCATGTGACTGTTCCTGTTCTGATGTCCGCCCGATCGACAGTGTCACCGCAGTCTCTTGCGCTTTGCGATAGGGCAGGGCAGTGTAGCGTTTTCCAGCCAGTGTACCCGTCATGAGCGAAGACATTCAAAAGCACTATCGTGCCTGCCATCTCTGCGAAGCCATTTGTGGTGTCGTTATTGAAACCCGGGGTTCGGAGGTGGTGTCGATCAAAGGCGACCCGGATGATCCATTGAGCCGTGGTCATATTTGTCCAAAAGCTGTAGCTCTGCAGGACATACACACGGACCCTGATCGATTGCGAAAACCCGTTAAGCGCATTCGAGGCGCATCGGGTGAATACGAGCATCGAGAAATAGAATGGGAGGAAGCGCTGGATCTTGCCGCTGATGGCCTGGTCAGGACTATCCAGCGTGATGGTGTGGATGCCGTCGGTATTTACTTGGGAAACCCCAGTGTCCACAACTACGGCATGATGACCCACCAAAATGCGCTTTTCAGGCACATCAGGACATGCAATCGATTTTCAGCAACCTCTGTAGATCAACTCCCGCATCATCTGGTGTCGCTCTGGCTCTTTGGCCACAAACTGCTGTTCCCTATTCCTGACATCGATCGTAGCGATTATTTCTTGATGATCGGGGCAAACCCCGTCGCATCCAATGGCAGCATCTGGACCGTGCCCGATGTGCGCAAGCGCATCAAAGCCCTGACCGGAAGAGGGGGTAGGCTGGTGGTCATTGATCCACGCCGGACCGAAACCGCGGAGCTGGCCAGTGAGCACCATGCGATTCGACCCGGTACAGATGCCGCCCTGCTGCTGTCCATGATTCATGTCCTTTATCGAGATGATCTGGTCCGCCCGCGAGATCTGGTTTCGCTGGTCGATGGCATCGACCGCGTTGGCGCAGCAGTGGCAGATCTCACCCCGGAGTGGGCGGCACAGCACACGGGCATGTCAGCCGATACGATATCCGCGCTGGCCCATGAGTTTGCCGGTGCAGAGAGCGCAATATGCTATGGCCGGATGGGGGTTTCGACACAGCGCTTTGGTGCGCTGTGCCAGTGGGCAATTCAGGTCATCAATATCCTCACCGGGAATCTGGATCGCGAAGGGGGAAGCCTGTTCACCTTACCCGCGATTGATCAGGTTTCCGGTGTCGGTCCAGGTGGTTTTGATCGCCACCGCAGCCGGGTCCGGGGGTTGCCGGAGTTCGATCGGGAATTGCCCGTCGCCTGCATGGCGGAAGAGATAACGACCCCGGGTGAGGGTCAGATCCGTGCCGTATTTACCGGTGCGGGCACCCCTGTCCTCTCCACTCCGGCGGGGGAAGCCCTCGACGGGGCTTTGGAGGAACTCGATTTCATGGTGTCTCTGGACCCCTGGATCAATGAAACAACGCGTCACGCAGATGTCATTCTGCCGCCCACGTCACCCCTTGAACACGACCACTACGATCTGGCATTTCACGTTAATGCCATGCGCAATACCACCCGCTTCAGCGAAGCTGTATTTGATAAACCTGAGGGTGCGCTGCATGACTGGGAAATTTTTGAAGCGCTGGGGGAGCGGGTGGCCATGGCACTTGATCTCGATGCAAGGCCCTCTGTGCCGCCCCACGTGATCATTGATCATGGACTCAAAGCAGGTCCCTATGGCGACGGCACAGACCGCGCGTTGAGCCTGTCAGAACTGCAAGCCAAGCCATCAGGCATCGACCTGGGTCCACTCAAGCCGCAGCTACCCCAGCGCCTGAAAACCCGCAATCAACGCATTGATATTGCACAGGAGCCTCTGCTTGCCGACATCGACCGCCTTCGCACGCAGCTCCTTGAAGCGGGAGAGGGGTACCGGCTTATTGGGCGCCGTCATGTGCGCGACTGTAATTCCTGGATGCATAATTTTACCCGCCTGGTGAAGGGGCCGGGGCGCTGTACGTTGCTGGTGAATCCCGCAGACGCAGAACGCGAAGGTTGGACCCCGGGAAGACAGGTGAGCATATCCAGCGGCGCGGGATCGGTTCAGGCCGAACTCGAGCTGAGTGAAACCATGATGCCCGGCGTGGTCAGCCTGCCTCACGGCTATGGCCATGGGCGAGTCGGAGTGCAAACCGCTGTCGCAAACAGTCATGCAGGCGTGAGTTGCAATACCCTGACGGAGGCCAGCTATCTGGACGAGCTAAGTGGCAATGCGGCACTCAATGGCGTGGGCGTTTCGATAACGTCGCTGTAGGTCAGTTGCTTTACGACCACGGGCGTCTGGCTTCAGCCGGCTAGGACCACACTCGCCACATGGAACCTCCCGCGTGGCCTTGGTTTGCTGTATCCCGCTCTGGAAAACCTGCGGAGATCGTGTCGGATCGCGATATACTCCCCCCTATGGATAACTCATCGCAGGATAACGGCATAGAACTGATTCCGGTGCGGGCGGTGCCCAGCGGGGACAAGTTCACGACGGGTAAGGGCATACGCGCCATCAAGGATGGCATCAAGCGGAGTGCCGCCAGTGCTGCCCCACTGGAGAAGCCCGACTGGCTGCGCGTGCGTATCCAAAGTACGCCCAAATATGCCTCTGTGCGTGAGATTGTTCACGATCACGATCTCGCGACCGTCTGCGAGGAGGCGAAGTGTCCAAATATCAGCGAGTGTTGGAGTGCCGGCACAGCCACCATCATGCTAATGGGAGACGTCTGTACCCGGGCCTGTCAGTTCTGTGCCGTCAATACCGGCAATCCCAAAGGCTGGCTGGACCTCGATGAGCCAGGCAAAACCGCAAGGGCAGTGCAACTGATGGGTCTCAAGTACGTCGTATTGACCTCGGTCAATCGGGATGACCTGCCCGATGGGGGTGCTTCTCACTATGCGGCTGTGGTATCCGCGGTCAAGGCCTTAAATCCTGAAACGGCTGTGGAGGCTTTGACCCCCGATTTCCTGGGGGACACGGGTGCTGTGGAAACGCTGCTGGACTCCGGCATAGAGGTGTTCGCACAGAACATCGAAACGGTGGAGCGCCTGACCCACCCTGTGAGAGATTCCCGTGCCGGTTACCAGCAGACACTGGCCGTGCTTGAGCACAGCAAGCGTTACCGACCCGATACGATCACCAAAACGTCATTAATGCTGGGACTGGGGGAATCTGAGGAAGAGATTGTCAGTTGCATGGAGGATTGCAGACGGCATGGAGTCGATGTAATCACCCTGGGCCAGTATCTGCAGCCCACCAGAAATCATTTCCCCATTGCACGCTACGTAACGCCGGAAGAGTTCGAGCACTATCGGCAACTGGGGTTGGAGCGTGGTTTTATGGAAGTTGTGTCTGGGACCCTCGTGAGGTCCAGTTACAGGGCAGAACGGGTGCTGGAGGGGAATAACGTGGGGCTGGACTGATGCCGGACAAGGCGATTCGAAATCTCCTATACATCAGTGCCGTGCAGTCACAGAGTGGGGAGGGCGTACTGTCTCTCCAGAGCAGGATCAATATTGGCGTGCTCAGCCGGGATTTTGAAGTCTCCCTCGCCGTAGTGGGCCCGGTCACCGTTGAGGGCCTGCATCGTCTCAGGGTTGATCTGGGCCCTGTTCGTGTCACCGGTGGGTTTGAGAAGAGCGGTGCAGATCGTGACTGCGATAAGGGATTGCGGCGATTGATGAAATCACGTTTCGGCGAAACAAAATTGAACGCCCGATTGCAAACAACCATCCAGCGTAACGTCGATGCCTTTGATGCTGTGGTTGTTGATGGTTTGCTTTCCTGGCCCTATCGACCGGTTGAAACAAACATACCCGTGGCGTTTATCCCCTACGGACAGGGGGCGGCCAGCGAGGGTGACGACATGACCTCGGCGGAGAGCGATCTGCGCGAACCCTATTTGATGGAGGTGAGCTCTCAGGTTGATATGCTATTCATCCGCCCCAGCCTTGCATCGAAGCTGTCGGAACAGGGTGTTTCCATGCGTCGGCTTCAATATAGTTTTAGCCACCCCACGGGGGCCAAGCCCACACTGGCTGAGGTGGATTTCAATCTCACGGAGCCCCGTATTGGTTTCAATGGCTACCTCGGCGATAAGGGCAATGTGGCAAGTCTGATGTGGTTTCTTGAGGAAATATGGCCCGTTGCCCAGCGGTCTATTCCGGGCGTTGAGTTTCACATTGTGGGTTCCGCCCCTTCGCGCGAGTTACAGCAAAAAATTGCCCGCCTGTCACGGGTCGTGCTCCACTGGAGTACTGACGATCGGCAGCTTCTCGATCAACGGTGCAGGGTTGTTGTGGAGCCCCTCCTTTTCGAAAGCCACGTGGATGCCAAACTGATCAATGCGATGGCCAGGGGCATACCAACGGTCACCACGCGCCATGCCGTGCGGCGAGCCCACTTCAGGATGCGCTCGGGCGTGGTTGTCTCTGATAGTCGCGAGGAGATGGTAGTGGCTATCAATCGGTTGATGTCAGATTCAATTCAATGGAAACAGGCTGCTCGAGAGGGTATGGTCGCTGCTCGAGAACAACTGCCACGCTTCGAATTGGCGCATTGCATCCGCCGGGAACTTAATCGCTTCAGTCGCGCAACCCTGCGCGTCTGACTAACATTAGGCTGATGTCCAGGACTGAGACCCAATAGCTATGGATCAGGAATTCCAGCGGATTGGCCTGCTAGGCCGACGAGAGCATCCCGGGGTCAATCAGATTGTCTCGGATTTGCTTACCCTGCTCGATGCCAGGGGCGTTGATGTGGTGCTTGAGGACCGACTTGCCACCCTGTCCCATTTTGAAAAGCGGGCGATGCAACCCCGGGATGCCATTGGCGAAACCGTCGATCTGGCCATTGTGATTGGTGGCGATGGGTCGCTGCTGAGCGCAGCCCGGACCCTGGCCCGGCACAATACCCCGGTGATTGGCATCAACAGGGGGCGCCTGGGTTTTCTTACGGACGTCAGCCCCGATGACCTGGTCGCTCAGGTAACTGCTGTGCTGGAGGGTGACTACAAGCGGGAATCGCGTTTTTTGCTCGATGCGCAGGTTGTTCGGGCTGGCAAGGCGATCGGGGAGGCCGAGGCACTTAATGATGTGGTGGTCAACTCAGGCACATCAGCAAAAATGATTGAGTTTGAGCTGACGGTTGACGGCGAATTCGTATACCGAATGAACGCTGATGGTCTGATTCTTGCGACCCCGACGGGGTCGACGGCGTACTCCATGTCTGGCGGCGGCCCCATTATGAACCCAGCGTTGGACGCCATTGTTTTGGTCCCCATGTTTTCCCATTCCCTGACCAGTCGGCCCATTGTCGTGCACGGTGATTCAGAGATTCGCCTCGACATTGTCCCGCGCAACAGGATAAACCCGTTGGTTACCTGCGACGGGCAGGTATCCCTGACTGCGCTGCCGGGGGATGCTGTCATGGTGAGCAAGAAGAAGGAACGACTGACCCTTTTACATCCCCCGGGGCATAGTTTCTACGCC
>JAKMEU010000093.1 GCA_022425845.1 Luminiphilus sp.
GTATCGCTGTGGACACGACAGCTCTGCGTTCAGGTTGGAACGAGACGGTAGCTGAAACGCTGGCCGCAGCCACACTGAGCGTGCCGGCAGGGGAGGTCAATGTGTCCGGTGGCAGGAGTGGGATACACACGGATGATCTGGGCTTTCTTCTTGCCGAACTCCAGTTTATGCAGCGTGCCTACCCGGGGTTGCAATGGTGAGGTTGCGTCCACATGTCTGACGCCCGGTTAATCCCCCTGCTGCCCGCGGAGGAGTGGGCACGGCGAGAGCGGCGCCGACTGTCGTCCTGCGGCGCCTTGTGGACGTTACTGGATGACGTTATGGATCCCGAGATTCCGGTGATTTCCCTGTATGAACTGGGTGTGCTCCAGGACGTTGAGGAGCGGGGTGATACCGTGGTTCTCACCTTGACGCCCACCTACATCGGCTGTCCCGCTCTGGGCGTCATGGAGGAAGATGCCCGCATTGCGCTTGCCGCTGCTGGCTACCACAAGGTGGTCGTGGAGACACGCCTCGCTCCGGCCTGGACAACGGCCTGGCTCACTCCGGAGGCGCGGCGAAAGATGGTGGCATACGGCGTGGCAGCGCCAGAGCAGGGCCCGGTGACGTGCCCCCAGTGCGGTAGTGCCTGCACGGAGGTGATCAGCGAGTTCGGCTCCACGGCCTGCAAAGCGCTTTTCCGATGCGAGACCTGTCTCGAGCCCTTCGACGTGTTCAAGGCTATTTGATATGGCCAGCGCCGGATTTCATAGCCTTACGGTATCGGAGGTTGTGCCTGAGACGGAGCAGGCCGTGTGTATTACCTTCGATGTGCCCGAACCCCTGGCCCAGGTTTTCACCTTCCAGCCCGGTCAGTACCTGACGCTACGCACACCCATTGAGGGTGAATCGGTCAGCCGTTCCTATTCGATCTGCGCCCCCCCGTCGGCCGGAAAGCTGCAAGTTGCCGTCAAGCGGGTAGAGCGGGGGCTGTTTTCCAACTACGCCAATGATCATTTGCAGCCCGGTATGACACTCGACGTCATGCCGCCCCAGGGGGCGTTTACGTTACCGGAGCGCAAAAAGTCATCCCTCAATTATCTCTTTATTGCAGCAGGCTCGGGTATTACACCGATCATGGCCATGCTAACCGCGGTTCTTGAGTCCGACCTCGAAAGCCGCGTTACCCTGTTGTATGGCAATCAGCGCACCTCCAGCATGATGTTTCGCCAACAGCTGGCGTTCCTGAAAAACCGCTACCTGCACCGGCTGAACTGGATCAACATCCTCAGTCGCGAAAGTCAGGATGCGGCCGCTTTGAATGGGCGTATTGATAATCGCAAGGGTGCGGAACTGAGCAAGCACCTACTTGATTTGCCAGGCTTTGATGGCTTCTTCCTCTGCGGGCCCGAGTCGATGATCTCAGAGGTTTCGCGGGGTCTTCGCAGCACAGGGATAACCGACGACAGGATCAGCTATGAATTGTTTGGTAGCTCAGCGTCTGATGCAGCCGAGCGCGTCGCCAGACACCACGCTCGGTCGGAAGCGTTCGCAGGAAAGGTGTGTGACGTAATCCTGGTGAACGACGGTCGTGAAAGCCAGATCCAAATTGCCGCTGATGGCGAGAACCTTCTCGATGCGGGTCTCAACCTCGGTATGGATTTGCCCTACGCCTGCAAAGGGGGTGTCTGCTCAACGTGTAAGGCCCTGCTCGTTGAGGGCGAGGTTGAGATGGATATCCAGCGCGGCCTGACTCCGGCGGAAGTAGAGCGGGGGATGATACTCACTTGCCAGGCGCATCCCATCAGCGATCGAGTTCACGTTGACTTCGATCAACGCTGGGCGGGAGACTAGCGGGGCACGGCCGCCCCTAGAGACTACTGGCGCATTGACGCGGTGCAGATAGCGAAAGCGAGAAGAACAAGAGGGAGCAGCAGCAGCGAATGACAGATGGCAGCATTGAAGCGGTTCGTCGTAAAACCCGGTTACGCCTGACTTTCACGGGCGTCCATCTGCTCCTGTATTTCTCTTTTACACTCAACTGGACCGCATGGGGCACGGTTTTGGGAGACCGGCTGGGAGCAACGCAGGTCACCGGTTCGCTACTCATGTTCGTCCTTTTGGTCTGCATTTTTATCGTTCTCGAGACGATCTTTCTGGTCATCAGCCAGCGGAGCGAGCGATGAAGCGGCATACCTTACTGCGCGGCGTGTTCGGAAGTCTCCTACTGCTGACGCCTGTACTGGTGTTTGCCGCCGGATCGCTTGATGGCACGGAGGGGCAGCAGGCTATCAATCCGACGGCCATCACCATGTTTCTGCTGTTTGTGGCCTTTACGCTGTACATCACCTGGTGGGCATCAAAGGCGACCACCACCAGTTCGACTTTCTACAATGCGGGAGGGCAAATTTCCGGCGCTCAGAATGGGCTCGCGATCGCGGGTGATTTTATGTCCGCCGCCTCTTTCCTGGGTATTACCGGACTGATGTATGTCGGGGGATTCGATGGCCTGATTCTGTCACTGGGCGCTTTTGGTGCCTGGCCGGTGCTGATGTTCCTTTTTGCCAAACGGGTGCGCAATTTGGGCAGCTTCACATTTATTGATGTCATCTCCCAGCGGCTGGATCGTAATCCTATCCGCGTCGTCACAGCATTTAGCACCATACTCATTGTCATTATGTACCTGATCGCGCAAATGGTAGGTGCAGGCAAGCTCATCCAATTGCTTTTTGGTCTGCCCTACGAGGTCGCACTGTTGCTGGTGAGTGGTTTGGTGCTCGCCTACGTGGCTTTTGGCGGCATGCTGGCAACGACCTGGGTGCAAATTATAAAAGCGGGCCTGCTGCTGACCGGGGTGACGTTAATCGCCATTCTGCTGCTGGCAGATTCGGGCTTTAGTATTTCCAACTTGCTGGGGAAGGCCACCGCGAACCACCCTAAAGGCGCTGCCATTCTCAGCTCCGGTGTGATTTTCGATGACCCCGTGCAAATTTTGACCATCCAGATCTCCATGTTGTTTGGCACCGTGGGTTTGCCCCACATACTGATGCGTCTGTTCACGGTGCCGGATATGCGCCAGGCCAAGCTGTCGGCCTATTACGCCTCCCTGTTCATTGGCTATTTCTATATCGCGCTTCTCGTACTGGGCTTTGGGTCAATCGCCTATGTGGCCGGTGCGCCGGAGTTTTTTGATGCCGGTGGCAAGCTGATCGGCGGTAGCAACATGGCAGCCATTCATGTCGCGACGGCGATGGGCGGTGACATTCTCACAGGCTTCATGTCGGCGGTTTGTTTTGCAACTATTCTGGCGGTGGTTGCAGGTTTGACCCTGTCAGGCGCGGCGGCAATATCCCACGATGTCTACGCCGAGGTGTTGAAAAAAGGCAAGCCGGATGCGGCAACCGAGCTGCGATTGACCCGAATCAGTGTATTCGTGATTGGCCTCGCAGCCGTTCTTCTGGGGATTGCCTTTCAGGAGGAAAATATAGCCTTTATCGCAACGATACCCATGGTGGTATCCGCTTCAGTTACCTTTCCGATCCTGTTCCTGTCGCTGTTTTGGGGCGGCTTTACTACGCGGGGTGCGATTGTCGGTGCGGGGGTTGGCCTGGTGTCCTCCATCATTCTCATTGTGCTGGGCCCGCAGGTTTGGGTGTCGGTTCTGGGTCACGAAGAAGCCTGGTTCCCTTACGACTACCCGGCACTGTTCACCATGCCGCTCTCTGTGATGGTTATGGTGTGGGTCTCCAAATCGGATCGGAGTGCGCGGGCTGTCGTTGATAGGGACAATTATGAAAAGCTGCTGGTTCGCTCGGAGTTCGGACAATCGGAGATGACGGCGGCTGAGGCATGATGTGTGTCGCCAAAGGTGTGAGCGCCGTGGAGGTCGGGGGGCATTTGGTGAGGGTGCCTATGACCGCTATACTGCGGAAAAGATAACGTGTTACCCATTGAAGCCCTGACGGTAGCGGTTGAGTGGCAGGGAAGGCTTTTCAGGCTGTAGGTATAAGCATCTACAGTCTGCAAGCCCGGTGGGTTGGCCAGTATAAAAATAGAAAATTTTGGGGGATGTATGTCTGACTATTCAATGCTCATCAATGGTGAATCGGTATCGGCTGACCGCGTAATCGAGGTCGTTAACCCGGCCACTGAGGCCGTAATAGCAACCGTGCCTGAGGCCAGCGAATCCCAGTTGGACCAGGCCGTTGCCGCTGCCCGCGCCGCACTCCCAGCCTGGAGTGCGCGGTCGATGGATGAGCGGCGAGCGCTCATACTGAAGATGGCCGATCGAATTGAAGAGAATATGGGGGAGCTCGCGCAGTTGTTGAGTGAAGAGCAGGGCAAGCCGATGGAGGGTTTTGCCGGACTCGGGGCCCTGTTCGAGCTCGGGGGTGCGCTCGCATGGATCCGCTACACGGCCAGCCTCGACCTGCCGGTGGAGGTTATCCAGGACAATGATGAGGCGCGTATCGAGGTGCACCGGAAGCCGGTGGGTGTCGTCGGGTCGATAACCCCCTGGAACTACCCGCTGCTCATTGCCTGTTGGCACATCATTCCGGGCCTCCTTGCCGGTTGCACCGTTGTCGCGAAGCCATCGGAGTACACGCCGCTCACCGTGTTGAAGGCCATGCATTTGGTGGCTGACATCCTGCCACCGGGGGTCATCAATATGGTGACAGGCAAAGGTGAACTGGGTGCGGCGATATCGTCACATCCCGATATTGATAAAATCGTGTTTACCGGATCAACGCGAACCGGCAAGCGCATCATGGAGTCGGCAGCAGGTAACCTGAAACGCCTGACCCTGGAGTTGGGCGGCAATGACGCGGCGATTGTTTTGCCCGATACCAACGTGGCTGAGGCGGCTGGCAAAATATTTGCCACTGCGATGATTAACAATGGCCAGACCTGCGCCGCGCTGAAGCGCCTGTATGTCCACGAAGATATTTATGACGAAATGTGTGACGCCCTCGCGGGTATTGCCGCCAGCGTCAAAACGGGTCCGGCAGCCGAGAGCCCTGATTTCGGTCCGATCCAGAATAAGATGCAGTACGACCGGGTTTGCGAACTCGCAGAATCTGCCCGGGCTGATGGGGCGACTTTCCTGACGGGCGGTGAACCCATGCCGGGGCCCGGGTATTTTTTCCCGGTCACCATCGTGAAAGATATCCCGGAGCACAGCCGACTTGTGCAAGAGGAGCCCTTCGGGCCCATCCTGCCGGTCGTCAGTTTCTCTGATGTTGAAGATGCGCTGGCCCGGGCCAACGCTGTGTCGGTCGGACTGGGTGGGTCGGTGTGGTCCAGTGATGTCGAGGCCGCCCAGGCACTGGCAGCCCGTCTCGAATGCGGTACGGCGTGGGTCAATAATCACGCTATGATTCAGCCTGATGCGCCCTTTGGTGGTGTCAAGCAGTCGGGCGTGGGCGTGGAATTCGGCCGCTACGGCCTTGTGGAATACACCAATATACAAACCATGCAAATTGCCAAGGGCTAACGAGAGGGCGAGGGATGACCGTGTTGAAGAAAAGCTTGGGTTTAGCGCTGCTCATGGGACTGGGTGTAGGAGGCGTTGCCGACGATATGCCACCGCCGCTCCCCATTGAACCCACCGGGATCATTGAAACACTGCCCGACCGTTATCCGGCTGAGTGGTTTCTGGTTCACGATGCCTCCTTTTTCCATATGTCCGATGGCAAGGTTTATGTTCTCGACACCAGTAAGGAATCGGTGGGCGAGCAGGTACAGGGCATGTTCCCGGTCAACCTCATGGGCAGCCTGTTACAGGTGCCTTCCCGGGGTGAGATCATGTCGGTTGAGACGTTTCACACCCGCGGCACCCGGGGCGATCGTTTTGATGTGTTAACCATCTGGGACAACGCCAACCTGGATGTTGTCGCCGAGGTAGCGTTGCCCGGTTCCAAACGCTTTATGGGTATGCCCCAGCGTGTCGCCCTTCACGCCCTGAATGACGATCGTTGGCTGGCTATTTTCAACCTGAGTCCCTCGACCTCGGTAACGCTGGTTGATTTGGATGAGCGCGCCATTATTGGCGAAATACCGATACCGGGCTGTAGCTTCATCTATCCCAACGGCGATATGGCGTTTAGCTCCATCTGTGCTGATGGCCGAATGCTGACAGTTGTCCTCGATGAAGAGGGTGGCGAGAAAGCGCGAAGTTTCACCGAGGTATTTTTTGATTCCGATGATACGCCCCTGTTTGAAAGGCCCGCTCTTGCCGGCGGCATTGTTTACTTTCCTGCCTTTGATGCCCGGGTACAGCCCGTGGCAATGATCGGAGAAACGGCGTCGCGGATGGCGCCCTGGTCCCTGGTGGGAGAGGGGGAGGA
This sequence comes from Luminiphilus sp., assembly GCA_022425845.1. Taxonomy (GTDB): domain Bacteria; phylum Pseudomonadota; class Gammaproteobacteria; order Pseudomonadales; family Halieaceae; genus Luminiphilus. Next base: position 6,327 of record JAKMEU010000093.1, read on the forward strand.
GAGCTGGGCGCCTTCTGGCATTGGTATCGACGGCGAGGATGATCTGGGTCGAATTTATTTCCTGATGAACCCCGAGGCGAATGGTGTGGACGGCATGCACAATGCCGGCGGCGCGGAAATTTGGGTGTTTGATCCCGAAGCGCGGCGTCGGGTGCTTCGTATCCCGTTACAGGAAGGGGGGGTGAGTTGCGCAGTGAGCCGGGGGGAGGAGCCGCAGGTTCTGGTCACCAATCCGGTTGATATGAGTGTCGAGCTTTACGATGCTCTTTCA
>JAKMEU010000323.1 GCA_022425845.1 Luminiphilus sp.
GGGCGCGGTTGAGCTGCCTGAAGGTATTGAGATGGTGATGCCTGGAGACAACATCAACATTGTGGCGACGTTGATTGCCCCGATTGCGATGGAAGAGGGTCTTCGTTTTGCGATCCGTGAGGGTGGCCGAACGGTCGGTGCTGGCGTCGTCGCCAAAATCATCGAGTAAGCCGTCGATAGATAAGCGCACCCCGGTGCGCTCGTTTAAAGGCCGAACCACCCTTTAAAAGGCGGTTCGGCTTCGTCGTCTCTGGTAGATAAAGCTCCGGGACGTGTCGTTAAAAGGCCAGTAGCTCAATTGGCAGAGCAGCGGATTCCAAATCCGCAGGTTGGGGGTTCGATTCCCTCCTGGCCTGCCAAATACCAACCCGAGTTGGTTATTGGCAGGAGATAGGAGCGACCAGACGTTGCTTCGAATGGGAAAAGGTCATGAGTGAGGCCGCTACAAGTCGGCTAGACCCCGTTAAATGGGGCATTGTTACGGTGCTGGTGGTGGCCGGTGTGGTTGGCAACAGTTATTACGCCGACCAGTCGCTGCTCTACCGTGTGCTTGCGCTGATCGCGGTTGCCGCGGTCGCCGGCTGGGTTGCGTCTACGACGGAACGGGGTGGCGCCTTTTGGCAACTTATCAAAGGGTCGCGCACCGAGATTCGTAAGGTTGTCTGGCCTACCCGCCCGGAGACAACCCAGACGACGATGATCGTGGTGGTATTCGTATTCATCATGGCACTCATACTGTGGGGTATAGACAGCCTGCTGGGATGGCTTGTGGGCATGGTGATCGGGTGAATTGGGGAGAGGCTTAAATGGCAATGCGTTGGTATGTGGTTCACGCCTTTTCCCAATATGAAAAAAAGGTGGCTACTGCGCTCAAAGAGCGCATTGAGCGCAACGGAATGCAGGATCGCTTCGGTGAGATCATTGTCCCGACCGAAGAGGTTGTGGAAATGAAGGGCGGCCAGAAGCGTAAAAGTGAACGGAAGTTTTTCCCGGGCTATGTTCTGGTGCAGATGGAACTCGATGATGATTCCTGGCATCTGGTCAAGGAAACGCCACGGGTTCTCGGTTTTATAGGTGGCAAGGCTGATAAGCCGGCACCTATTACAGAGGCCGAAGCCAACGCCATTCTTCAGCGCGTGGAGGCTGGGGTTGACCAGCCCAGGCCCAAAACGGTCTTTGAGCCGGGTGAAATGGTTCGGGTTATTGATGGGCCGTTCAACGACTTCAACGGGGTGGTTGAGGACGTGAACTACGAAAAAAGCCGTCTGAACGTGGCGGTATTGATCTTCGGGCGCTCTACGCCCGTAGAGCTTGAATTCGGTCAGGTAGAAAAAGCCTGACGAGCTAGGGGTGCTCTCCAGTGGGGGAGCTACCAAAAAATGGATCGGCTGTAGTGGTATTGCAGCCGTAATGGGGAGCCCGAGGGCTGATTTTCAGTGCCGACGGCGTTTGCACCCGGGAGAGTGACATGGCAAAGAAGATTGACGGCTACATCAAGCTGCAAATCCCTGCCGGACAGGCTAACCCCAGTCCGCCAGTGGGCCCGGCCCTTGGCCAGAAGGGCGTCAATATTATGGAGTTCTGCAAGGCGTTTAATGCTGATACACAGGGTATAGAGCCCGGCCTGCCGATTCCGGTGGTCATAACCGTCTACAGCGATAAGTCGTTCACGTTTATCAAAAAGACCCCGCCGGCCTCCATCCTGCTTAAAAAGGCTGTGGGTATTAAGAGTGGTTCGGGAAGACCCAACACCGAGAAGGTGGCCAAGGTCACCCGGGCGCAGTTGGAAGATATAGCGACCCAGAAGTGGCCCGACCTGACCGCAGCAGATATGGACGCCGCAGTGCGAACCATTGCCGGTAGCGCCCGTTCTGCGGGTATCGATGTGGTGGAGGGCTGATCATGGCTAAGTTATCAAAGCGCGTGCGCGCGTTTCGGGAGAAAGTTGACGCTACCCGGGCCTATCCTCTGGAAGAAGCGATTTCGCTGCTCAAGGAGTTTGGCACGGTCAAGTTCAACGAGACCGTTGAGGTCGCCGTCAATTTGGGCGTCGATGCGCGGAAATCGGACCAGGGTGTTCGTGGCGCGACGACCCTACCGCATGGCACGGGCTCAGAAGTCCGGGTGGCTGTGTTTACCCAGGGTGAAAATGCCGACAAAGCAAAGGCCGCTGGCGCTGACTTTGTGGGCATGGAAGATCTCGCCGAGCAGGTAAAGGGCGGCATGATGGATTTCGACGTCGTAGTGGCCTCTCCCGATGCCATGCGTGTTGTCGGGCAGTTGGGGCAAATTCTGGGTCCCCGCGGACTCATGCCCAACCCCAAGACCGGGACGGTAACCCCCGATGTTGAGGGAGCCGTCAACAATGCCAAAGCGGGTCAGATGCGGTTCCGGACTGACAAAAATGGCATCGTCCAAGGCGGAATAGGCAAGGTCGCTTTCGATGCTGACCAGATACGTGGCAATTTGATGGCCGTCATGGCTGACCTGAAGAAGGCCAAGCCGGCTGCCTCAAAAGGCATTTATTTCCGCAAAGTGACCCTGTCCACAACAATGGGTCCAGGTGTCACCGTGGACCACGCGGAGTTTGATATTTAGAAATATTGCACCCTTGGGTGTGATGAGTCACGACGCAGTTTGTCGTGGTTCGGTATCGGGAAACCGAAGGTTTCGCCGGTGCCACTTTGGAGTCTTTGGGAAAGTGCGGCTATGCCTCGCTGGACGCTCAGGCTGTCAAAGACCGTAGGTGGGGCCTCGGCCCCTTAATGTCGAAAGGTGCCTACGCAGATGGTGACTACGTTCACCGAGGGCGGTCATTGCAGTGGTATGCAGTGGCCATAACTGTCAATCCAGGAGTAGACCAATGGCTATTGGACTCGACGAGAAGAAGGCGATTGTCGCCGAAGTCAACGAGACCGCTGCCAGTGCTCTTTCGCTTGTGGTGGCCGACGCACGTGGTGTCGCCTCAAACGATATGACAGCTCTGCGAGCGACAGCACGTGAGAGTCAGGTGTATCTGCGCGTTGTGCGTAACACCCTGGCCCGGCGTGCTTTCGAGGGAACGGAATACGAGTGTGTCAATGACACCCTCGCAGGTCCGTCCCTGTTCGGATTTTCTTTGGAAGATCCGGGTGCTGCTGCAAGGCTGTTTAAAGATTTCGCCAAAGAAAATGAACGTTTCGAGGTGAAAGCACTGTCCATCAGCGGGAAGCTGATGGGAGCCGACCAACTGGATGTACTGGCGAAAATGCCGACGCGAGAGCAGGCATTGTCGATGTTGATGAGCGTGATGAAGGCGCCCACAACGAAACTGGTACAGACCATGAATGAGGTTCCCGGCAAGCTGGTTCGTACACTGGCGGCAATTCGCGACCAAAAGGAGCAGGCGGGCTGATTTGATCAGCGCGTTTCCTTAATTTTTCAGGAGACATTGAAATGGCACTTTCAAAGGAAGAAATCCTCGACGCAATCGCAGAGATGAGCGTTATGGACATCGTATCGC
>JAKMEU010000168.1 GCA_022425845.1 Luminiphilus sp.
TTGATGGATTGGGCTCCAGCAAAAAAGAGGCGGCAGTGTAGCAGCCGCGGGCAAAGTGCCCAAATTGTTGTAATTGGCGAGATAGGCGCCACAAGACCGCTGACACCGAAAGGGCAAATCGAGACAGACCTTCAGCAGAAGCCGATAGGGAGATAAGAAGAATGCCCTTGCCCAAAAATCGGCACTGGAAAAATGACTGCGACTGATTGCAGGCTTGGTAGGCGGGGAATACCGCTTTGACGCCAGGTTGCCGGTCAGCCGTGGAACAAATACACCCTGACAACGACTACGGGAGACGTTATCGTTGCGCCTCAAATTTGAAACCTCAAAATTATGCAATCTACCCAATACAAGGGCATTATCCTTGCAGGCGGATCAGGCACCCGCCTCCATCCCCTGACCAGCACGGTGAGCAAACAGCTCATGCCAGTCTATGACAAGCCCATGATTTATTACCCCCTCGCCACGCTCATGCGCGCGGGGATCCGGGATATCCTGGTGATCACCACGCCGCGTGACCAGGCGGCATTTGCCGAACTGCTGGGTGATGGTGGGCAGTGGGGTATCAACATAAGCTACGCGGTCCAGCCCAGCCCCGACGGCCTTGCCCAGGCCTTCATCTTGGGCGCAGATTTTGTGGCAGATGCCCCCGTAGCCCTCGTACTCGGCGACAATATTTTCTACGGCGGCGGCCTGTCGCAAAAGTTGCGCCACGCCGCCCAGCGCGATGCCGGGGCGTCGGTCTTTGCCTATTACGTTCAGGATCCCGAACGCTACGGCGTGGTGGAATTTGATGCCGAGGGGCGGGCAATTGGCATCGAAGAAAAGCCCGAAGTGGCGCGCTCAAGCTATGCCGTAACCGGCCTGTATTTTTATGACAACGACGTCATCGACATTGCCCGGAACATCGAACCCTCACCCCGAGGAGAGCTTGAGATTACCGACGTCAACCGGGTGTATCTTGAGCGGGGCGATCTGGCGGTAGAAGTGATGTCCCGAGGCACGGCCTGGCTGGATACGGGGACGCACAACTCGCTTCTGGATGCGGCGAACTTCATCCGGGTGGTTGAGGAGCGACAGGGCCTCAAAATCGCCTGCCCCGAAGAAATCGCTTTTCGCATGGGCTATATCAACGCCGAGCAGCTGCTGGCGCTGGCACGCCCCCTGGCCAAGAGTGGCTATGGCATTTATCTCGAAGGACTGCTTCGGGACGCGGGAACTTACTGGGATGAATATTGAGGCCACACCCCTGGCGGGGGTGACGTTGATAACACCCCGGGTTTTTGGCGATGAGCGCGGTTTTTTCCTGGAGAGCTGGAACCGTCGCGCCTTTGAGGAGGCGGGCATTCCCACCGACTTTGTGCAGGACAACCACTCCCGGTCCCGCCAGGGCATCCTCCGGGGCCTGCACTTCCAGACCGAACATACCCAGGGTAAGTTGGTTCGGGTGGTGGCTGGGGAGGTTTTTGATGTTGCGGTCGATCTGCGCAGCGACTCCCCCACGTGCGGACAATGGTTTGGCTGCAGGTTGAGCGCGGAAAATAAAACGCAGCTGTGGGTGCCCCCGGGATTCGCCCATGGATTTTATGTCCTATCCGAATCCGCCGACTTTATGTACAAATGCACCGACTACTACCACCCCGAGAGCGAACTCAGCCTCGCCTGGGATGACCCGACAGTGGGCATAGACTGGCCACTGGTGGATGGCAGGCAGCCCGAGCTGTCGGGCAAGGACGCCAGCGCCCTGACCTGGGCGGAGACACCCAAATTTCGTTTCTGAGCGCGTAAATCAGGCTAGAGCAGCGGACGCCACCAGTCTTCATTGGCGAGATACCAGTCGATGGTCCTGGCAATGCCGGTCTCAAAGGTTTCACTCGGGGTAAAGCCCAGCATCGTTTCCACTTTGCTGGCATCAATGGCGTAGCGCCAGTCATGCCCCGCCCGGTCCTCAACGAAGCTGATCAAAGATCGGGATTCCCCCGAGACCGCAGGTGATGACGGGTAGCGACTGGCCAGCTCAGGCTGGCTGGCAAAACGGGCGTCAAGATGATCGCAGAGCAGCTCGACGATCGCCAGATTCGCCCATTCATTGTTGCCGCCAATGTTGTAGGTCTCCCCCGGCGCTCCCGCATCGATAACACGCTCAATGCCCCGGGCGTGATCCTCCACATAAAGCCAGTCACGGATATTACTGCCATCCCCGTAGACGGGCAGGGGCCGGCCATCGAGGATATTGGTGAGGCACAGTGGGATCAGCTTTTCGGGAAAATGAAAGGGGCCGTAGTTGTTGGAGCAGTTGCTGGTCGTGACATCGAGTCCGTAGGTATGGTGGTAGGCCCGAACGAGGTGGTCACTGCCCGCCTTACTCGCCGAATACGGGGAGTTGGGCTCGTACCGCAAGGTTTCTGTGAACGCCGGCGCGCTGCGATCCAATGATCCGAACACCTCGTCAGTCGACACGTGATGGAAGCGATGGGGAGTGCCGGAGCCCGACAGCCAGCGCGCCCGCGCGGCGGCCAAAAGCGTGTGGGTGCCTATCAGGTTGGTTCGGATAAACGCGTCGGGCCCGCTGATCGAC
>JAKMEU010000171.1 GCA_022425845.1 Luminiphilus sp.
GTGTATAAGATGCTCGCAGTGCGTCACGCTCAGCCGTCTGTGCGATGTGTTGACCGGCGCAGGTCGCAGGGAGAGGCCTCTTGTTTGGTCAGGGGAGCGCCCGGGAAGTGCCGGGTATCACTGCGTAGCCCAGAGGACGAAAAGCGAATAAAAAGTCGCGTTACAGCGACATGAAAAGATGGACAATCACCAGTTCTATGAGAAAGGGAACCAAGCCATGACGTATGACCCACTCAAGAAAGACCTCAGGTTTAACCAATCAGCCCTCGCTGCGGGTGTCGCTGCCGCTATTGGCGCGACGGCTCCGGGAATGACGTTCGGCGCCGAGCTCGAAGAGGTTGTGGTAACGGCTCGACAGCGCGCGGAGTCATCCCAGGATATTCCGATGATGGTGCAGTCCCTGTCAGGGGAAGCCATCCAAAAGCAGGGCATCACCACGTTAGAAGATTTCTCCCGACAAATTGCCGGCTTGAACGTCGCCACGACGGTGCCGGGGCAAAATACGATTGTTTTCCGGGGTGTCAGTGACGGCGGCGGATTCCTCGTTGATCCCACCGCTGCTATCTACCTCGATGAGCAACCCATGTCGATGACCTCTGCGGCGCCGGACATCTATCCCGTTGATTTGGCCCGTATCGAGGCACTGGCCGGGCCTCAATCTACGCTTTACGGCGCATCCTCCCAGAGTGGTGCCATTCGTGTGATCACCAACAAACCTGACCCGGATGCCTTCAGTGCCAATATTGGTGCCGGCGTATCCACAACCTCAGGGGGTGGACAAGGCTACGAGGTAGATGGAGCGGTTAATATTCCACTCAGCGATTCAGTCGCCATCAGACTGGCGGGTTTTAGCGCCCGTGACGCGGGCTTTATTGATAATGTTTTGGGTACAACCGTTGTCGATGACGTATTTGGTTCCGGCCTGGGAGGCCAGAAGAATAACAGCGGTATGGTCGGCGAAGATATCAATGACGTGAACTGGCTAGGCGCGCGGGCATCGGTCCGTTGGTTGGTCAACGATAACTGGAGCGTCACCGCCACAGTCAATTACCAGGATCTGGAGGCCGACGCCTACAACGACTATGACCCCAGTGTGGGTGACCTGGAGACAGTCAAATTTGCGAAGGAAGTACGTACCGACGAATGGCTGCAGACCAGTTTGGTGATAGAGGGCGACCTGGGCTTCGCCCAGCTGGTGTCGGCGACGTCCTACTACGACCGGGACATGTTCTATGTGAACGATACCCAATCTTACGCGGCCTATTTTCATTACGCGTTTGGCCTGTACTACGGTTATGCCACGTACGATTTTGGTCTGGACCCCGTTGGCTACCTCATCAATGACCAAAACAATGAGAGCCTCACGCAGGAAATACGGTTGTCAGGTAATACAGACCGGTTTAACTGGACCGTGGGCGGTTTCTGGCAGGAGTCTGAGGAGTTCTGGGATTTTTATACCTACCTGGATGATTACCGCAACTCTCCCGCATTCGAGGCCTGGAGCTACTATTATCCGGGCATCGCCCCAACTGACGCGTGGTGGAATTCCTTCCAGGCTACGGATAGGACCGATAAGGCCGTTTTCGGTGAGATGGATGTCGTCCTTCTCGAAGACCGCTTGACCGCTATTCTTGGCGGGCGGTGGTATGAAGTAGATCGTGAACTCAGTTACACCGTGGAACGCCCCGACTCCCGTGTTGACCAGCAGCTTCCCGACCGGACTGCGAAGGATGACGGTTTTATTCCCAAGTATGGCCTCGAACTTCAGGTCCTCGAAGACGTGATGGTCTACGGTGTTTACTCTGAAGGATATCGGGTAGGTGGCACCAACCGGGGCCGCGGTCTGGATCGAGGCGGCCCGACGCTGCCAGTCGATTACAGCTCAGATATTCTTGAAAATACCGAGTTCGGACTGAAGTCCACCTTCTTCGATGGTCGCGTTGTGTTCAACGCGGTCTACTACACGATGAAGTGGAACGACATGCAGATCGAGGTCACTGACCCCAGTAATGCGCTGGGTACCTTCAGTGTTCAGGATGAGAACGGTGAACCCATTTACGGAAATATCCCCTTCCAGATTGTGGTGGGTAACGTGGGCAACGCCACCGTTAAGGGCTTCGATCTCGAATTTAAGGCTCTGGTAACTGACAACCTTGAAATAGGTTTCAATCTGACCGATATTCAAGACGCATACGTCGATGGTCAGGAGTTTTATGAAGAGCCTCGTGCCCAAGGCGGTCAGGTGCCGTCGGGCTTGCAGCCCCGCTCAAGCTTGCCGCTGTTTGCTGATACCAGCTATTACCTCTACGCCGAGTACTCGGGCATTAACCTGTTTGGTGGAGAGGCGGGTATTCGCTTGCAGCACAGCTATGTGGGTGAATCGTTGAACCAACTGACCGATGGCTTCACGTCACCCCAGCGCGTTCAGGGTGATTACGACATTACCGATGCCATTCTGTCCTTCGATAG
>JAKMEU010000181.1 GCA_022425845.1 Luminiphilus sp.
CCCCCCCCCCACCCCCCCCCCCCCCCCCCCCCCCCCCTATCCGGTTATAACCCAAGACACGCCAGACCCACTGGATAGCGAGGATGACGCAGACGAGATCGAAGCGGCCGAGGCCGACGAAAACGAATCAGCCCGTCACCGCCCTGCTGAAAAACGCAATGAAGGTCGACGCCGACGTCGGCGCGGGCCCAAGCCCGTTGAGGCTACGGAAGCCGAAGGCGTAGTGCCCATGACGGATAACGCATCCGACGCGGTTGAATCCGAGAGCCCTGTCACCGCTGAAGCCGAGGCCCCTACTGCGGGATCACCTGTGCCGGATTCATCGACGCAGGATAGCGACGCGACTGTAGCGCAGGCGCCAGACATGAGTGAGGCGCAAATCGAGCCTGAATCGGAGGCAATCTCGACCTTGGCGCCCACGGTAGTGCTGGACGAGGAAGCCCAATCCGAAGACGCAGCGGAACCGGCCTCAGAACCCATGGTGAGCGAGGCGGTCATCGACAGCACACCCGCTGTAGCTGCGGTAGAGACGGTACCTGTCGCAGAACCGGTGCCATCGAACACCGATGGACTGACCGCTACAGGGCGCGCCGTCAACGACCCGCGGGTAGAACCAAAACCCGTGGGCGAGGTAACCGTAATGACCCTTCGAGCGGCCCTGTTCGGCGAGCAGGAAGCGCCCCCGGTCAGCGTCGTAGATCGCAATGTCGCCAGGGCCAGTAACGATCCGAGGGGACCAAAGCCAGGCTTGAGCCTCGCGGGCACCCCTTCCTCTGCCGAGCGCAATGAGGTCGACACGCAAGACGCAGCCCCTGAGGTTCAGGACGCGAGCGCCAGCCAAGGTTGATTGACAACTTGAACAGGGACCCATCCGGGTCCCTATCTCTTTATCCCTAGCCCATCATGTCCCTGATGGCTTGCCGGTACCCCCGGCTCACCTTGAGTTGGCCTCCGCCGTGAAGCGACAGACTGTATTCGCCGCTCTGTAGTGACTGGGCACTGGCAATGAAGTTCCTGTTGACCAGCGTACTTCGATGAATACGCAGAAATTGCGGCGGCGCCAGGCGCGCTACAAGTTCTTTCATGGTGGTGCGCATGATGTGGGTTTCTCCCTCGGCGTGCACGCACATATAGTCACCGGCAGCGTCCACCCACTCGATCACGTCGAGAGGTACGAAGCGAACCTCTCCCTGCTCCCTGATAGGTAAAAAGCCGGCAGCTTGCTGCTGGAAGACGTCGGCTTTAGGGCCTGTGTCGCCCGAGTTTTCAAGGCTCAAGACCAAATCCAGAAGCTTCGCCTTTTCGGCCACGGCGTCCCGGGCAGCCAGCACCGCTTCAGCGCGCTCCACTGCCCCGCGAAGGCGGCTCTCCTCAACCGGCTTTAACATGTAATCAATGGCATTGACCTCGAAGGCTTCAACAGCGTAGTGATCAAAGGCGGTGACGAATATGATTTCCGGCATTACATCGCCTTGAAGTCGTCGGACAACATCAAAGCCAGACAGCCCCGGCATTTGAATATCGAGAAACACCAGGTCTGGCGCGAGGGCCGCGATGGCAGCGACAGCTTCCTCACCGTTCTTGCATTCACCCACGACCTCTACACCGGGAATATGGGCCAGCCGCAAAACAACGCCCCGCCGGGCAAGCTGCTCGTCATCCACCACCAGCGCACGCAGCATCAGGATGCGCCTGACGGGTCGTTTTTGTGCAGCGGCAGGCGAATATCGACAGCGAGGCCACTGGGATCGGAGGGCCTCAACTCGCAGGCCTGCCGACTGCCATAGAGCTCCTGCAGTCGTCCCTTGATGTTTGCGATACCCACGCCCGTGCCAGAGACCTCCAATACATCCGGGGACTCCAGGCCGGGGCCGTCGTCACTGACGCAGAGCAGCAGCCAGTCATCTTTCCGAGCCGCCGTAATTCGGATCGTACCGCCAGATACGGATTTGGCGATGGCATACTTGATCGCATTCTCCACCAGGGGCTGGAGCAACATCG
>JAKMEU010000192.1 GCA_022425845.1 Luminiphilus sp.
GGGGCGCCATAACCGTTCGCTGGCGCAGGGCGGCGTATAGCTGATCCGCTATTCGATTAATTGCCTGTTCGTCCATGCCACCGTCCAATCTCCGCTGATCTGCCGGGCATGGTCTTATGCTGGATAGGTCCGGTCAACGGCGATACGGATTAAAAAAAGCTAGTCGAGTTTGAGCGTCACGCCTAATTGACTGATGATGCCGCAGGCCCCCCGAAGCTCCGACGTGGTCAACGGGTGCCCCTCATACCAATCATCAGGAAACGACAGGCGCAGTGTCGTCTCTTCGACAGCAATCGAGCATTCGTCCAGGTCTTCCACGCTTTCGACCCATTTAAGTACAACAGCAAGCCGCAAAAGCACCATCATGAGCGCGGTTTTTTTTCTCCCCGGTTCGGGTAGGGCGTCCATCAATTTGTTGTCGAGCTTGCCGCGCTGTCCGCGCACAAGTATGGCCAGTAATTCCTGCTCACCCTGTGAAAAACCGGGCAGATCGCAATTTTCCAAAAGGTAGGCGGAGTGCCTGTTGTAGTGCTTGGCAGAAATGGCAGTACCAATGGCATGGCAGGCGCCGGCCCAGGTCAAAAGTTCGATATCTGTGGGCGTCAGGTCCCAGGTCTCTGCAACCGCCTTGGCCAGCCAGGCTGTGCGCTCGGCAACGAGCTCGGCTTCTACTGTGTCGGTACTGTATCGAGCGACCAGTGCCGTGATTGATCGCTCCCGCACATCTTCATGTTGCAAACGACCCACCAGGTCGTAGATGAGGCCCTCCCGGAGCGCACCTGAGGAGATCCGCATGGTATCGATACGCAGTTCATGAAAAACCGCCATGGCAATGGCAATGCCAGCCATAATCACCTGGCGACGTTTATCGCTGAGTCCCTCGTAATTAATGTCGTCCGCATGATCGTGCTTAAGAAGGCGTTTACGCAGCTTATCGAGGGATTTTTCGTCAATGCCCGACTCTCTCCAGCCCTCAAGGGAGATAAGGGTCTCTATCGCCTGAAAGGTGCCGGAAGAACCTACGGCCTCTTCCCAGTGCTTTGCGCTGTATTGCTTTCGTATGTGTGAGATTTCCACCATCGCGCTTTCGTAAGCTGCAGCGAAGGCTTTTTTACTGATTTCTCCATCGGGAAAAAACGTTTTGGCATAGCTTACGCAGCCCAGTTGGAGGCTTTCCAGGCGAATGGGCTCAAAACGCTGACCAACAATAAATTCGGTACTGCCACCACCAATATCAACAACCAGCCGACTGGCTTCGTCGTCCGCTAGGGAGTGTGCCACGCCCAAATAGACCAAGCGGGCCTCTTCGCGTCCATAAACTACATCAATAGGAACCCCAAGAATCTTCTCGGCAGGGTCGGTGAATGACCTGCGATTTTTTGCCCTGCGCAAAGTGTGGGTTCCCACCACCCGAATCCGCGAGGGTTCAACGCTCTGCAATAGCTGGGCAAAGCGTTCCAGGCAGGCAAGCCCACGCTCCATCGCCTCCTCTGAAAGCTGGCGGCCTTCGAGGCCGGCCCCCAGTTGAACCTTTTCAGCCAGCGTGTGGATGGGTCTGATTTCCCCGTGCTCGAGCCGGGCTATGATCAGGTGGAACGAATTACTGCCAAGGTCCAGTGCTGCCAGTACACTGCCGTCGGGCAGCGGGGTCGGAGTAGTGGGCACATCAATCTTCTTCAGCGGGCGTGCGTGAAGCTTAAAACAAAGGCTTCAAGAGGTCATGCTTTGCTACCAGGAAATACGTAATTTCCCGTTTTTAGGGACGCCAGTGTCGTGGAACCCGGCTTGTCATGCGTGTGAGGAGTTCATAGCCAATGGTGTCGGCCTGTTCCGCGACCCGGTTGACCGGAAGGGTCTGTCCCCATAGTTCTACAGGTGTACCCACCTCGCAGTCATGACAATCGGTCACGTCGACAGTGATCATATCCATCGATACGCGCCCAGCGAGGGGGCATAGTGTCTGCCCTATCAGCACGGGGGTTCCATCCTTTGCTGATCGCGGATAGCCGTCGCCATAGCCTACGGGGATCGTGGCGATGCGACTGACCCGGGGGGCCTGCCATCGGCCTCCGTAGCCGACAGTTTCACCCGTTTCTACTGTCCGCACTGCCATCACAGCAGACCGGAACGACATGACCGGCCGCAGCAACTCATGGCCCTGCCCATTTTGGTGTGGGGCACCGTATAGCATGATGCCCGGCCGAACCCACTCACAAGCCGGCGCGAGGCCATTGATGAGCCCAGCGGAATTGGCAAAGCTGGTGCCGTCCTGAATCGGCAACCCCAGTCTGTTCCAGCGATCCAATTGCCGTCGGGTAAGCTCGGAGCCGGGATCCTCGCCATCTGCGAAATGACTCATCACGACAACGTCTGGAACGCCGTTTAATTGCGCGATCACGTCGGGCAGGTCCTTAGGCTGAAAACCGAGTCGATGCATGCCGGTATCAACCTTGACCCAGACAGAGGGCGGGGCTGTCTTATCCGTTATTGGTAGCAGCAGGTCGAGTTGTTGCTGGCTGTGCACTACCGACATGAGTTTTAGCTCATTGATCACCTCGATATCAACGCGGTCGAACGGCCCGTCAAGCACAAGGATAGGTAGCTGGATGCCCGCTTCGCGCAATAAGACGGCCTCCTCGCAAACGGCGACAGCCAGGCTGTGGACAAGGGGTTCCAGTGCTTTGCTGCAGGGTATCAGCCCATGACCATAGGCATCTGCCTTGACGGCGGCCATCAGTTTCTTCGAATCGGCCAGTCGGCCTGCAACACCGGCATTGTGTTTCAGTGCGTCAAGATCGATTGTGATGGCGGAGGGACGGGGCACGGCAGGGTTACGCGCTGAATCGGTTTGCAGCGAACAGGGCCTGTGTCTTTGCCCATATTGGCCCGGGCCTGCCGTCACCGACAATCTGTCCATCGATCGCTACCACTGGCGCAATCTCTTTGGTGGAACTGGTTAGCCAAACCTCATCGGCTGTTATGACGGCATCGCGCGTCAATGGTGTTTCGATAATGGGGAGTGCCTCATGGCGCAGGATATCAACCAGCATGTTGCGTGTGACGCCCGGCAGCTTTTCCTGGTCCAGTGGCGGAGTCAGAATCGAATCGCCCTGCACGACAAACACGTTACATGCGGCCGCTTCAGTGAGTTCGTCCTGATCGTTGAACAAAAGTATTTCATCTGCCCCGGTATCAACGCCTTCCATCATGTGGAGCACGTTGCCCAGTAAGGCGACTGACTTGATGTCACAGCGCCGCCATCGTCGATCAGTCGTTGTGGCTACGCGGTAGCAGGTGGCTCGCGTCGGGTCACCATCATTGGGCTCATGCACATCAAAAGCATAGGCAAATAGGGTGGGAGGGCAGTTTTCCGGAAAGCGATGATTTCGGATGGGAGGCGCCCCGCGCGTCACCTGCAGATATAAGCCCAGATAATCTCCATTGTTGCGAGAGGCCACCTCCGAGAGCAACGTTTTCCAGGCGTCCGTCGACAGCGGATTGCCCAGCTTGATAGCCGCCAGGCCCTGGTTCAGGCGTTGCATGTGCCGGTCAAACCCCACCATCCGTCCCTCGTAGCTGGGGATGACCTCGTAGATGCCGTCGCCAAAAAGGAAGCCACGGTCCATGGGTGATATTCGCGCCTCTTCAAGGGGGACAAAGCTGCCATTCAGATAGGCCGTTGTCATGGCTCACTCCCGTTTGTAATCGCCTCTATGATCTCTTCAATGAGTGCTTCGCCAACAGCGGATTCGAAACCATCCTCCGTATGCGTGGGCTGGTGTGTTACCCCATCGACTGCACCCAATTCAACGCAGCGCGCGAGTAAGGCTGCGCTATTTAACCACTCAAGTACAGGCCGGTTGATGAGCGCCTCTGCCATTCCAATCAGGGCATAGGCCCCCCAATTCGAAACATCGGCGACGATCAGCTCATCACAGCCGATTCGGGCCGGCTTGATATTCAATGAGTCAAGCACGGGCCCTGCTCGCCCCATGCCGGCCTCATTGCCACCGTCGCCGATGGCAATGACAGGGCAGGTGGCTAATTCCAGCAGGGGTTCGACGGGACGACAGTGCGCAGTGATATCTTTTCCTGCGATATTATAAAAGCGGCCGTCTTCTGCCGCTCCCGGCCGTTCGATAACAATAATCAGTGAAGGCGCAAGATCCAGCAGCAGCCCTTCGGATTCCGCCCGGGCGCCTTCGTAGTCGAAACTTTGCAGGGTCCAGGTTCTGATCGCATCGCCCAGCGCCTGCGTAATAGTGTCTCCTGCAAGGATCCAGGGCCTTGCGCCCAGGCTCTCCACAAAATGATAGAGGGCGAAGGCACCCGGGGGACCATCGGTTTCAAAAGTACCGGCGACGGGAAAGCCCGTGCATATGATGACGTTGCCCGATGCCCCCACCAGTGTTTGCGCGGCTCTCAGGCAATAGCCTGGCTCGAGGTGGTTGCGTACGCGTCCCATGCCTCGAGGGTTCCTTGCTACCAGAAGAGCCTCAACAACGGCACTGATGGCCGGTGAAGCCTTCATACCGGCTGGCCCCAAAGGGTAGTGATGGCACTGAGACGCGCCTCCTCATAATGCGTCGTCAGCCAGCTTATCCGATCAGCTTCTTCTACATTGATGCGCTGGAAGTCGACCTTGCACCCTGGTCGCGCCTGCGCCAGACGCACGCAGGCCGGGGGTATTACTGCCCCCATCTGAGGATAGCCACCCATGGTCTGGCGATCATTGAGCAACACGATGGGCTGCCCACTGGGTGGTACCTGAATCGAGCCCAGAGCCGTTGCTTCAGACCATAACTGTGTCAGCCCCGTGTTGAGGGGCGGGCCATCAAGGGGCGTTGCCATGCGATTAGCCGAGCCGGTGATGGCGAAGGTATCACTGCATAATCGCGTTCTACACTCGTCATTTACTGCGTCGTGGTGAAACCCGGGAATGAAGCGCAGCGTGATGTGCGTCGAAGCCCTCTGGGATCCATCATCTCCCCGATGTGTGTAGCCCTTCCTCATTACCAGCGGCGGGGTGTTGGAATTGGGGCTACCGCAGGCAAGGGAATCACCTCGTTTGAGGGCCCGGCCCTCAAGGCCTCCGAGTCCCTCCCGAACGACGGTGCTGCGGCTGCCCAGCACCGGTGGCGTATCGACACCACCCGCAACGGCAATATAGGTGTAGCTACCGGCACTGGAGGGCCCCAGTTCGAATGATGAGCCTGGGCCTACCCGTAACGGCCTGTTCATGGCCTGTGCTTCACCGTCGATGCGGATGGGGGCCGGGGCACCGGTTACTGAAACGACGATGTCCTGGTCCGCCTGAAATTTTATCCCCGCGAGAACAACCTCGAGGCCAGCGGATCCGGGAGAATTGCCTAACAGACCATTGGCGCAACGCAGAGCAAAGCTGTCGACGGCTCCGCCCACCGTAATGCCCTGCCCGAGAAAGCCCGTGCGACCCAAATCCTGAACCGTTGCGTGCAGCCCTACATGGGTGATCTCCAGCGCCGTCACAGCGATCCGCCCATCGCCAGAAACTGATCGCGTTCAATGGGCCTGAAGGTCACCCGGTCTCCAACAGAAATTAACCCTGGGGGAGAGTCCGTAACGTCAAAGAGTCTTAGGGGGCAACGCCCAATGAGGCGCCAGCCCCCAGGGGAAGCGATGGGATAAACTGCAGTCTGTCGATCAGCGAGGGCCACACTGCCCGCGGGAACTTCCCTGCGAGGCGTGTTCAGGCGCGGTATCGCCAGACGCTCCGGCGTGTCGCCGAGGTAACAGAATCCCGGAGCAAAACCCGTGGCATAGGCGTTGTAGGTTTTGGAAGAGTGCAGGCGGATGAGGTCTTCAACAGACAATTTGCAGTGCTCAGACACCGCTTCGAGGTCCTGGCCAGACTCCTGGGAATACCATACCGGCAACTCGATATCCCGTCCGGGCAATGGTTGGCGTGACAGGTCAGGATCCAAACCCTCAATCGTGTCAATCAAGCGCTCCCGTCCCAGTACCTGGGGCTCAAAAAAAACCGTGAGGGTTTGATAGCCTAAAACACAATCCTCGATACCCTCAGGGTGGCGTTGTATCAAGAGGTCGCGGATGCGCAGCAGGTTCTCGGTGACAGCCGGGCCGGGGGCGTCATCATGGCTCAGACGAATGCCCCTAATTCCTGCGTAGGTCCAGCGCATCGTTTTAATCCGACGTGGCTTGGAGCGACGTTCTGATGGCTTTTAAAATCTCAAGGGCGGCCGGCGTATCGCCGTGCACACACAGGGTATCCGGCACGATGTTGAGTTTGTGGCCCTTCACACTGCGGAGCTTTCCTGAAGCGATATCTCCCGCCTGGGCAACAGCAGCATCAAGATCGAGAAGCGCATCGGGTTTGCCCCGTGGTACGAGATGACCGGCACGGGTATAGCCGCGGTCTGCAAAGGCTTCAAACCGTAAACTCAGCCCGTATTCGAATCCGAGTTCAACGGCTTTCTTATCCCGCGGTGTGGCCAGCAGGACCAGATCGAGGGATCGATACCAAGACGCTACGGCCGACATCACCGATTTCAGCAGGGCCTCATCTTTCAGCATGTCGTTGTAGAGCGCGCCATGAGGTTTAACGTAGGACACCCGTGTGCCGTGGGATCGTGCCATCCCGTCCAGCGCTGAGATCTGGTACTGGATAGCATCTATCAGCTCCTGGCTCCCCATCGCCATGGAGCGACGCCCAAAACCCTGAAGGTCGGGGTAGGCCACATGTGCTCCGATTTCGACCCGGTGTTGCTTTGCCAGTAGCAGGGTTTGGCGCATTACCGAGGGGTCGCCACCATGGAAACCGCAGGCAATGTTGGCAGAGTCGATGAGCGGCATGACGTCCTCATCACATCCCATCTTCCATGCGCCGAAGCTTTCGCCCAGGTCGCAATTGATTTTGATCGCCCTGGGTGTTGGGGGTTTGCGGCGCCTCCGGCGCACCACTCTCTTTACGGCTTTCACAGTAGTGCGAGTCCTGCATTGGTTTGGTCGGTCACCAGCATATGCCCGGGTGCATGCGTAAACGCAAGTGGTAATTGCGCATTTTCCAGCGCCGCCTGGGGGGTCACACCGCAGGCCCAGAAAACCGGGATTTCATCATCGGCAATGGAGACCATGTCTCCGTAATCGGGCTTTGACAGGTCGCCTATGCCGATCTGCCCTGGATCACCCAAATGAACCGGTGCCCCGTGGACTGATGGAAACCGGGTGCAGATCTGGATGGCTCGGATGGCATCCCGGGGTTTCATCGGTCGCATACTGACTACGAGATTCCCTGAGAAAACACCCGCCGATCGGCAGGGTTGATTTGTCCGGTACATGGGCACGTTAACGCCCTCTGAAATATTGCGAACCTCAAGGCCGTCGGCAATCAGCGCCTCCTCAAAGGAGAAAGAGCAACCCAAGGCAAAGGCTACATGGTTATCCTGCCACGCATCGAGCAAATCCAGAGGTTCGCCCACGAGTGCGCCGGCTTCCCAGCGCCGGTACAGCGGAATGTCACGTCGGACATCAATGTCGAGCCCGAGTTCGGGCAGGGTAAAGTCACCCGGTGCCGGGCTCGTCGCGAGAAGCGGACAGGGCTTGGGATTACGACGGCAGAAAGCCGCAAAATCAGCGGCGTGCTCCTGGGGCAGGACGACCAGATTGCACTGCACATAACCCGCG
>JAKMEU010000216.1 GCA_022425845.1 Luminiphilus sp.
CTATGGCAGAACCCATTAGAGCCGGGGGCGCTGATGCTCCGGCTGTCTATCTGGCGTGTATCAGTTGCCATGGGGAGGATGGCTGGGGCAGTCCGGCTGTCAGGGCGCCCGCCATAGCAGGGCAGCCTTCGGTGTATTTAAAGAAGCAGTTGCTGGACTATCGATCGGGCCTACGGGGAACCCAAAGTGGCGATAGATGGGGCTCTCAAATGGCCCTGATGGCGCAGCCCCTCAGCGATGGAGATGTCGCGCAGCTTGCTTTAATCCTGGCCGAGCAATCCTTGTGGCCGGGTGCCACACCCAATGAAAATCCGGCGCCCGAGGCAGCGCTACCCTGTCTTGCATGTCATTCGAAAAACCGGGCTGGCTGGGCCTCCTCGACAGTCCCCATTCTATGGGGGCTGTCCAGTGATTATCTTTTCCGGCAGCTGGTTGCCTACAGGCAAGGGGGGCGTGGCGGACTGGTCCAGGGTGAGGCGGCGGATCCCATGGCGGGAGTTGTAAATGCGTCGCTTTCAGACGATGTGTTGATGGATATTGCGCGGTACTTTGCCAACGAATAGCGCATCAGAGCCAGCCCATTGAGCAGGAATCGAATTATGACCCCAAAACCTCATTTTTCACCCGCCCTGCGTGCCGGCGACTTTATCTTCGTGTCGGGTCAGCTGCCGTTAGACGCCAATATGCAAATCGTGCCCGGTGACATTGCCGAGCAGACAACGGTGGTGATTGCGCACTTGGCGCGGATACTTGCCAGTGAGGGGGCCGATCTGGCGAACGTCGTCAAAACGACAGTTTGGCCATCCGACCCAGCGGATTTTGCAAAATTTAATGAGACCTATGCCCAGCACTTTGTTTACGGACCTCCGGCAAGAGCGACGGTGGGTTCGGTATTGATGGTGCCCGGAGCATTGGTGGAAATCGAAGCTATTGCGTACTGCCCTGATTTGGACTGACCTACCGTATCTGCACGTTGATCGAGGGTCCCGGACAGTGCACGACCTGTCAGAGGTAAGGTAGACAATAGGTGGAGGAAGTATGGAGATCGCGGTTCTGGGTGGTGGGCATGGTTGCTATGCCGCGGCGGCACACCTATCTGAACAAGGGCATTCTGTAAGGTTCTGGCGTAGAAATGCGGAAGCATTTCAGAACGTGTTGGTATCCCGAGTTCTTGTCGTGAGGGATTTTCGTGGCGAGCGGGAGGTAGCGATCACGACAGTCACAACCGACTTGGGCGCTGCGATCGGTGGTGCAGCGCTGGTCGTTATTCCACTCCCCTCTACTGCCCATGAGGCTTTGGCTGACGAACTCGCGCCGTTACTGGAAGACGGCCAGGTGGTGTTTTTGCCACCGGGGACTTTCGGCAGTTTTATCTTCGCTCGCGCGCAGCATCTGTGCGGCAATGAGGCCGAAGTCAGTTATGCAGAAACGGGAACTTTGCCTTATCTCGCGCGCAAGCACGCAGATAACAAAGTCGTCATCAGTGGCTATGCCACCCGGTTGCCGACGGGTGTATGGCCAGCGAGCCGAACCGAGCAAACCCTTGATATTCTGATGAATGCCTACCCCGTTGAGCGCTGTGAGAACGCCCTGAGTGGTGCGTTGATGAATGCGGGGCCGATCATTCATCCCCCTTTGATTCTCATGAATGCGGGTCCGCTGGAGCACTTTGAAGCCTGGGACATCCATAATGAAGGCACCCAGCCAAGCATCCGCCGTGTAACGGATGCGCTGGACGGTGAACGCATAGCACTGCGGCAGGCACTGGATTTTCAGCCGCCGCACTTCCCGTTGAGGGACCATTACAACAAAGCTGGTGAAGGCGAAGAGTGGATGTATGGGCGGGCCGCCCATGAGCGTCTGACTGATAGCGGAGACTGGCGTGAGTTGATTGATCTGTGTGAGCACCGATATATGGTTGAGGATACGCGCCTGGGTTTATCTTTCCTTGTTTCGGTTGGTCGCTGGCTGGGTGTGCCTACGCCGGTAGCGGAAGGCTTGCTGAATATCGCCACGCCGGTGGTACAGCAAAACCTTTATACCGAAGGCCGAACCATGGAAGCACTTGGGCTGTTCGACAAAACCCGCGAGGAAATCGCGCATTTACTCGAAGTAGGTTTTGCTGCCGAATCCACGGCACCGAAGATCAGCCCCATTGGCATTCTGGGTGCAGGTCGGATGGGGCGGGGTATCGCGCTCGCTTATGCATTTGCTGGCGTGCCCGTCGTGATGGTTGATCTTAAACAGCGAACTGAAATCGAGCGTGAACAGCTGCATCAAACAATCCGGGAGGAACTGAACTTAGATCTGGATTTTTTGACCGCCTCCGGCCTCCTGGAAGCCTCCCAGCAACAGACGGTGCGGGATTTGGTCCGATGTGTGGATGCTGATGATACAGCCGTCGCCCTCAAAGACTGCGATCTGGTTTATGAGGCCGTTCCTGAGGTCCTTGATGCAAAGCGAGACGCCCTCAGCCTTGCGGGGAAAACTCTTCATGAAGGTACGGTCATAGCATCGACGACTTCAACCTTTCTGGTCTCGGAGCTGGCCCAGTTCGTAGAGCATCCGCGGCGCTTTATGAATGCTCACTGGCTAAATCCAGCCCACCTTATGCCCTTAGTGGAGTTGAGCTGTGACCAGCGGGTGGACGATGGCGCCCTGAAAATATTGCAGTCATCGCTGCAGGCCATTGGCAAAGTCACGGTGGTCTGTAGTGCTTCCCCCGGATACATCGTGCCGCGGATTCAGGCGTTGGCGATGAACGAGGCAGCGCGGTTGGTCGCCGAGGGAGTAGCGTCGGCCGAGGAGGTCGACAAGGCGGTCAACAGTGGGTTCGGCCCACGGTTTGCCGTACTGGGATTGCTTGAGTTCATCGATTGGGGAGGCGGCGATATTCTTTACTACGCTTCCAACTACCTCGCTGAGAAAGTGGATGCCCGTTACTGCCCGCCAGAAATTGTAGAGAGGCATATGCGTGAAGGCCGCAATGGAATTCGCGAGGGACAGGGCTTTTTTGATTATCGAAACATGGACACTGCTGAGTACCGGCAGGAACGGCTAAAGGAGTTCGTATCCCTGCTTCGGCACCGCAAACTGCTGCCGCGTTATGGCGCTGCACGATACTCCAATCCAGCCCGCACACCGGTGAACGCTGATGCATAGGGTGGAAGCCAGCCTGCGGGTGCCTGACCGTTTTTATCCGATGGATCCGGTCACCCAATGGGACCGCGGCACGCCAACGCAGCTTCCTGCCCTGCCCGTGCGGCTTCCGACACAAAAAGCAGGGTGGTGCTGTGTTTTGACCGGTTAAGCCATCAGTGCTGAGGATGTTTTGAACCCATGAAAACAACATCAGATGTGATCGTAGAGCGCCTCATCGATCATGGTGTGGATACCCTTTTTGGTATCCCGGGGGCGCAGACCTACGCGCTGTTTGATGCCCTCGCGAGAGTGAAATCATCGCTGTCGCTATACGTATCAAGGCACGAGCAGGGTGCAGCCTACATGGCCTACGGCTATGCAAAATCTACAGGGCGCCCCGGAGTGTATTGTGTGGTTCCCGGCCCAGGGGTTCTGAACACAACGGCT
The DNA here is from genome assembly GCA_022425845.1 of Luminiphilus sp. GTDB lineage: Bacteria > Pseudomonadota > Gammaproteobacteria > Pseudomonadales > Halieaceae > Luminiphilus. Next base: position 3,589 of record JAKMEU010000216.1, read on the forward strand.
GCACTCGCGACGGCACACAATGCGCCTGTTTTCTGTCTTACGGGACAGGTCCCCAGCGAGTTTCTGGGGGTAGGGCACGGCATGTTGCACGAATTACCCGATCAGTTGAATACTCTGCGCACCCTGACTAAATGGGCGGCGCGGGTAAATTATGCCGGCGAGGCCGGCAAGCTGGTCGATGAGGCATTTCGCAATATGTTGGGTGGTCGGATACAGCCGGTTGCCCTCGAGGTGCCCATGGATATTCTAGGGCAACCCTGTCCCGGGGAAGGCAAAACCCCCGTAGCAAAAGCACCCCCACTGCATGCCGACAAGGATAAGATCGCGGCAGCGGCTGTGTTGATCAGGGGCGCGCGGAAACCCATGATCTACGTGGGCAGTGGGGCTATCGATGCAGCCGCAGAGGTCAGGATATTGGCGGAGAAAATACAGGCCCCAGTAGTGTCCTTCCGTGGTGGACGAGGCATTGTCGGTGACGACACGCCCTACGGTTTCACTTGCGCCTCGGGTTACCGGTACTACGAAGATATTGATCTGATGATAGGCATTGGTACTCGAT
>JAKMEU010000338.1 GCA_022425845.1 Luminiphilus sp.
ACCCCTTCGCCACTCAAAACAAAAAAGACTTCAAGAACCTGTTATCGGTCTATCTGGACGCCGTTTTCTTCTCGCGCCTCGATCCACTCGATTTTGCGCAAGAAGGACATCGCGTGGAGTTCGATGATCCGGACAGCGGAAATTCTGAACTGGTCTTCAAGGGCGTGGTTTTCAATGAAATGAAGGGTGCCATGTCCTCAGTATCGGCCACGCTCTGGGACCGCTTGTGTTTTGAGCTTTTTCCAACCAACACCTATCACTTCAACAGTGGCGGCGCGCCAGAAGCCATTCCCGATTTAAGCTACCAGCAGCTGCGGGACTTTTATGCCCGCCACTATCACCCCAGTAACGCTGTGTTCCTGACCTTTGGCGATATTCCGGCGCAAGAGCACCAGGCCCATTTCGAAGAAGCCGTGCTGCAACGGTTTGAGGCCTCAGGCGAGACAATCGAAGTGGCGCTGGAGCGGAATTTCACCACACCCCACAGCGCAACACATGCCTATGCCGTGGAGGGTGAATCGGGAACCGATCGAAAAACTCACCATGTGATGGGCTGGAAGCTTGGGGAGAGCGCCGAGCTCATTGACATGCTGGAAGCACAGGTGCTGGCCGCCGTGCTCATGGAGAACAGCGCCTCACCCCTGATGCATTTTTTGGAAACGACGCCGCTGGGCAACGCGCCTTCGCCTCTGTGTGGCGTGGAAGAATCGATGCGGGAGATGGTTTTTTGCTGCGGCATTGAAGGCAGTGACCCCGACGACAGGGAAGCATTCGAAAAAGCCACCCTGGAGGTCCTGCAGCAAGTTGAGAGCAAGGGTATTTCAGCGGACCGCCTCGAGGCCATCCTTCACCAGATTGAGCTTCAGCAGAGGGAACTCACCGGCGACGGCATGCCCTACGGGCTCAATCTTATGCTGCGCGCCCTGGGGGCCGCCATCCATGGGGGTGACGCACTGGCCTCACTGGACCTTGACCCGGTGCTGGCGGTTATTCGCGAGCGCAGCGAGGACCCCGACTATGTACCCAATTTGATACGAAAGCTCCTGCTGGACAATCCCCATCGCATCACACTCACACTGGCACCTGACACCGCCCTGACCCAGGCCCGGGAAAAAAGCGAGCAAGACCGGCTGGAGAATCTGGCACGTTCCCTGGACGACGCGGGTCGTGCGGAAATTCTTGATCTCGCAGAGAAACTCCGCGAACGACAGGGTCTTGAGGACGATCCGGATATCCTTCCCAAGGTGACGCTGGCCGATATCCCGGCCATAGTTACCGAACCCGCCCCTGAAGTTTCGAATGAGGGAAATAGGGAGGTTTGGAACTACAACACAGGCACCAACGGGTTGGTCTATCAACAATGGGTCAAACCCCTCCCCCAATTTGACGAGGCTGAAATGTCCCAGCTTCCGTTGATGACGGGGCTCATGGGGGAATTGGGCTGTGGAACTGAAGACTACCTGCAAATGCAGGACAGGCAGTCGGCGACGGTGGGGTCGTTACATGCCGCCACGCTGACACGAAGTTCCCGCGCCAATGTTCAGGACTGCAGTGCCTGGTTTTTACTCTCGTCCAAAGCGCTGGCCAATCGGTCCGACGGCCAGGTGGCATTAATGTCCGACACCCTGGAGCGTACCCGCTTTGATGAAGGTCCCCGCATCCGGGAACTCATCAGCCAGAGTCGCTCCAGGCGCGACCAATCCATCACCGGAAGTGGCCACAGCCTCGCCATGACCGCGGCGACGGCTGGAATGAGCCCCCTGGCACTGAGAGCCCATGAACAGGGCGGGCTTGCAGGCATTCTGGCATTGCGAGACCTCGATGACCGCTTGGCATCCGATAGTGAACTGCAGACCCTGATGGGAACACTTTCCAACTTACAGCAGCGAATAGCAGACGCGGATGGTACGAAAATCGCGGTCATTGCCGACGCAAACCACCTTTCAGCAGCCCGGGACCGCGCGCTGTCAGCGCTCGCCAACAACGGCAAACAGTCAAATTCGACCTGGCGGCCCGAGGCAATTCGTGAGCACCGGCACCAGGTATGGGTAACCAATACACAGGTCAATTTCTGTGCCCGAGCCTACGCTACCGTACCCGCAGAGCATGCCGACGCTCCCGCTTTGACGGTGTTGTCGGCGCTGCTGCGCAATGGCTTCTTGCACCGTACTATCCGGGAACAGGGCGGCGCCTACGGCGGAGGCGCCAGCCACGATGCCAACATCGGCGCTTTCCGCTTCTTTTCCTACCGCGATCCCCGATTAGCGGAAACGCTGGATGATTTTGACGCGTCGATTTCATGGTTCCTGGAAACCCATCATGAAAAAGCGGCACTGGAGGAAGCGATTCTCGGGGTGATCGGCAGCCTCGATAAACCAGGATCACCCGCGGGAGAAGCCCGCAAACATTTTCAGGAAGCGCTCTTCGCGAGAACCGCAGAACATCGAGCCGCATTTCGGCAGGGCGTGATCAGCACAACTCTCGACGACCTACGCAGGGTCACCGAAAGTTATTTGCAAAACGCTGACGCCAGCACCGCGGTGATTACCAACGCGCAAACAGCAGAGCGCGAGTCGGCTCTTATCGCGGATCTTGGCCTGCAGCGGATAGAATTACCCTGATTGCAAGCTGAAGCCCCGCGTTAGCCCTTGATCGAATTCTGTACAAACAACGCAACCGCCTCCTGCCGGGAGGCGGGCCATCGGCGCGCCAAAGCATCCCAACTCACGGTCAGCCGCCCTAAGTTAGGGTCGTAAACAGCGGCCTGCGCAGCGCCTGGGCCGGGCTCCACGACAATAAAATGCCCACCCGCTTTGCCTGGGAGTCGAAGGATTGTTACCCCCTGCCAGCGTTGTATCAGCGCCAGAGGCGCTCTTCCTGCCCGGGACTCGATACCATAATGCGTAAACACGGCGCCCAAATCAGCGAGGGAATAGCCCTCCCCTTCCGGCAGCCCACCGGTAGTGGCATATCGGTGCCCTACCAATAACCGCAATTCCTGTGCACTGGGCTTTACGCCCGCTTTGCTGAGGACATGCGCGGCGGCCTGCAATCCACAGTCGTTTCTGACCCCGGTATAGACACGGGTTGGGTTGATAAAGCGGGGTTGATAGTTTCCCGGCAGCAGTTCCCCGCTATCGGCAAAGTGCGATGAAGCGAGTAAGAGCCCTGCCAACGGCAGGGCACAGGCTCCAAGGGCTCGCGTCGCTGAGCAGCAACCCGACTGACGTCGGGTTAGCCCGCTGGCGAGCGTACATCCGAGCAACTCAGGGATGTCAGGGCGCCTCGGTATAGTAGCTGGGGCCAGATGGAGCGTAATACGGTAAGTACACGCCCCAAAAAAATCCCATGAGGGCGAGATCGACCCCAGCCACGCCCAAGGCGATGGCCAATGGAGCAAGGCCGCCTCGAATACTCTCCTGTGCAATGGGGTCCAGTTCGTTGATCGGGAGATCAAAAATATTGCGGCTGGGCTCAATCGTATGCGAAGAACTGGGTCGGATGTCTGCGCTCGAATGCGCGGGGATCGCAAACAACGCGGTCAGTAACACTACCTTTAGCTGGTTTTTCATGGCGTCTTCCTTTGTCTGGACAGGAGTATCCCCGGTAGTCGCAACTGCATGTGCAACCACCGGAATGTGGCCTCCAATCTAGCCGCGTAGGAAATTCAATGGCAGAGCAAAAGAGAGCGAAGTCTGACGCCGGTCGCCCAGATCGACTTTAGGCTGTTTCCGATGCATGGGGGAGCAGCACCCGGTTCAACACATCCCGGTAACTCTTCGTCTCGGGGACGGCATCGAGGTAACCACGGTTCTGCAATATCTGCCTCAGCGCGGGCAGGTGATAACAGGGAACACCGGCCATGAAATGATGTTCCATGTGAAAGTTGACGAAGTTTGGGGCGAGCAGGAAACGCTGCCAACGGGGCGCATCCACGGTGCGCGTATTCTTCCGTGGATCGAGGTCATAAAGATCCGGGACCACGGCGTGCTCCGCAAGTTGCCGGAGTCGAATAACCAGCATGTACGTGGTCATGTAGGTTCCGAACCAGAGCAGCCAGGTCCAGCCCCAGCCCAGGGAAGCGAGCACCAGAAACAAGACCCCCTGGGTCAACAGCTGGCGAGCCAGTAAATGGCGCCCCTGAGGGGTTCCCCGATTCATATTGCCAGCGCCACCCCGAAGAAGGCTCCCCATTAGTTTTACGCCGGTCTGGCCGGACAGGTCCCGCCAAATCTTGCGTCGAAAGCTCGCTTTGGAAACGGGATACGCAGCGTAGTTGGGCAGATCGGGGTCGTCGTGGGTCCCCGCCTTGCGATGATGCTCCAAATGCCCGGCCGCATAGCTGGGAAGGTCGCCAAAGGTGGGTAGCGCACACAACCACTGTCCAACCCAAATGTTCAGTCTTCGGCTGGAAAACAGCGAACCATGACCTGCTTCATGCATCAGCACGGCAAGGCCGAGTTGCCGGCCGGGTAATAACAGCAGCACCAAAACGGTGGTCACGACCCCAGGATAGACGCCTGCAAGACCCAGAAGCACGAACACTTCCAACCAGGTGCGCAAAACCAGCCAGGCACCCCACCCGTTGTTGGATTGCAGCAGTGCGGCTCTTTCAGCCGATGAAAGCACCTCCGAGGGCTTACCCGTAGTGGGCTCGGCGGCCTTATTTTCGACGCTCGACATGGTCACGATTATACAGAATTGAAGCGGGGCAGGATCAGCCCGTAGAATCATCCCGCACGGAACGCCCCAACCGCTCGGCTTGCCAAGGCATGGGCGCACCACCTTCGTTGGCCCGTGAGCCTTCTGGTCCTAACGGACTGTCCCCAGCACACCAG
>JAKMEU010000253.1 GCA_022425845.1 Luminiphilus sp.
CTCGAGCGCCTGGCCTTCATGCATCGACGAGAAACACGCTGAGGGGGCGGTTCGATGCTGGTTAATTTTTTCCACGGGCTGAAAGATGCGGGTGTTCCCGTCACCACGCGTGAACTGCTGGACCTGCTTCAGGCCATGAAGCAAAACCTGGCATTTGCGGATATTGATGCCTTCTACAACCTGTCCCGCGCGGTGTTGGTAAAGGACGAGAAGTACTACGACCGTTTTGATCGGGCTTTCGGTCTGCATTTCAGGGAGCTTGAGGGCCTCGATGACGTCATCGAAGCACTGATTCCTGATGACTGGCTACGCTCGGAATTCATCAAGCAGCTTTCCGATGAAGAGAAGGAAAAGATCGAATCCCTGGGTGGCCTCGAGAAACTTATCGAAACGTTCAAGGAGCGGCTGGAAGAGCAGAAGAAAAAGCACAAAGGGGGCAGTAAATGGATTGGCACCGAGGGGACCTCGCCCTTTGGTAATGACGGCTACAACCCCGAAGGCATAAGGATTGGCGGCGAGAGCAAGAATAAGCGCGCCGTTAAGGTATGGGACCGTCGGGATTTCAAGAACTATGACGATGCCGTCGAGCTGGGCACTCGAAACATCAAAATCGCGTTGCGTCGGCTGAGAAAGTTTGCGCGCACAGGGTCCGCCGACGAGCTTGACCTCGATGACACCATCAGTTCGACTGCACGCAATGCCGGGCTCCTGGATATTAAAATGGTGCCCGAGCGACACAACGCTGTAAAAGTGCTGCTTTTTCTCGACGTGGGGGGATCGATGGATCCTCACGTGAAGGTCTGTGAGGAACTCTTTTCTGCGGCCCGAACTGAATTCAAGCATCTCGAGTACTTCTACTTTCACAATTTCCTGTACGAGAGCGTTTGGCAAAACAATATCCGCCGCCACAACCAGCGCACAGCCACCCTCGATCTGATGCACAAGTACGGTCATGACTACAAAGTTGTGATTGTTGGTGATGCCTCGATGTCGCCTTATGAAATCGTTCAGCCGGGCGGTTCTGTTGAGCATTGGAATGAGGAAGCGGGGGAGCTGTGGCTACGTCGCCTGCGTGAAACCTACAGCAAATGCGTATGGCTGAACCCGGTACCGAAAGACGAATGGCAGTACACCCAATCGATCGGGATTACCAACCAGCTGATGGAGGGGCAGATGTTTCCCCTGACCCTCGGTGGGTTGGAGGACGCTATGGGTGCCCTCGTCAAATGAGGTCACCCGTTTTCAGTAGGGATCCCGCGACAGATAACCCTGATAAGCGACGAGGGCGGCCGCCACTGCCACGTTAAGTGATTCTACGCCCCTCGCCATGGGGATGGTCAGGCGTGCATCAGCCAGACAGGACACCTCCCTGGAAACGCCCTCAGTCTCGCCACCCAGCACGTAAACCACGCCGCGCTTGGCCTCATAGTCGAAGACGGACGTCTCGCCGTCCCCTTCCAGTGAAGCGACAGCGAGGCCAAGGCCCTGCAACTGTTCCAGCGCCGGGCAGAGGCGATCGCACTGGATAAGGGGTGCCCGGAACAGGGTGCCCGCTGAACTCTTGATGACCAGCGGCCCGAGAGCGGCGATGCCTCGTCGGGGGTACAGAATGCCATCTATACCGCCAGCGACCGCCGCGCGGATGATCATTCCCACGTTTTGGGGGTTGGTAATGCCGTCCAGTGCCATGAGGCGCAGTGATTTTTTTGAAATCTCTTCAGCAAGCGCTTCCAAAGTGCCAAAGCTGGGGCAATGGATATCGAGAGCTACGCCCTGGTCCTGCTTGCCATTTTTTGAAATTCTCGCCAGTGTCGCGCGGGTGTGGTCACGGACCGGCACGTCTCGTTTCGCGGCGGCGTCCAGAATACGTTGGGTGGCGGCTGAGTTTTTGTTACTGGTCGCCCAGTGCAGTCGTTGGCAATTGACACTGGCATCAGATAACGCCTCGAAGACGGCGTTTCGCCCGTAGACAGTAAGGATCTGGTGGCGATTCTCCACCTGGCTTTTATCAGGCATCATGAAGGTTATTCAGGGGGAGCATCGGTGATCGGGACTTTGACACTCTACACGACCGCGGGCTGTCATCTCTGTGAGCACGCTGAGGCCATTCTGAGCGAGGCAGGCGTCCGCTTCACGCCGGTGGATATAGAGGAAGATTTGGGTCTCATTGAGCGCTACGGAATTCGCATTCCCGTCATTGCCGATGCCGAGGGTCGGGAATTGGGTTGGCCTTTCGACGGGGCGGCTTTGCAAAACTGGTTAGCGGGCTCAGGCTGAATCCGGCTGCTCGTCCACATAGACGGCAAGCACATCACAACCGGCATGATGCAGGACGCCGTCTGTTGTGGAGCCCAGAAGCAGCGCCATCCCATAGCGGGCATGACTGCCGATGGCGATGAGATCAACTGACAGCTCCTGTGCCACATTGGGTATTTCGACCTCCGGCCGCCCGATAACCAAATGGCGTCGGGATTCAGGGACATTAAAGCGCTGGCAGTATTGGGCCAGTTGCTCGGTGGCCTGCTCGTAGATCTCATCCTGGATAGCCGACAGGTCCATGGGAATGTCTGCCCCATACGTGACGTTCAGGGGTTCTACTGCGTGCAGCACGTGCAACTCCGGTTCCGACCCCTGTAACAGGCTTTGGGCAACGCTCAGAAGGTGTTCCGAGGATGCTCCAAGGTCGATTGCCACCAAAATCTTTTCGTATGCCATAACAAACGGTCCTGCCAGTGTCGCACCCGGGGTGGCGCATGGTTTACCCTGCAGCCCTAGTATACGGACAACATCAACTTGGTCTACTTCATCATTCTCGTTTGCGTAGCGGCAGTCCTGGGTCCGTTGTTGAGCGCGCTGCCCAGTAAACATCAACGGGCGGTCGCCGGATTTCGGGATCGGGCCCGCCAAGCGGGTATTCGCGTCCAGATTCGAGAACCCGCCAATATTCCGCCCCGGCTGCAGCGGGCCACGGACAACCCGCTGGTTTGCTACAGCAAGGTACGACAGAATCCTCGAGACACTGGCAGTGTGGAACTTTGGGTCAGGGGCCGGTCGGGCTGGGAATCAAAAAGTGGCGATGCGGTACCGCCCTGGCTGACGGTTATCACAGAACACATCGAAGTGGTTTCTGCGGGGGCGGAAGATCTGCAGGTTTTCTGGGATGAGCGGGGTGGCGAATCGGCTTATGCGCAGGTAGAAACGGTTCTCAAGGAGGGCGAGAGGGGCTCGTCGTAAGGTTGAAGAACGCGAAGCAGATCGATTTTTACGCCGCAAAATCGTAGTTACTCGCTATTCCTGCTTGACCTGCGGGTAACGCGCACCTTATATATGCGGCCCTTCTACCGGTGCATTGGCACCCAATGCATCCCGCTGTAAGGACGTGAAGCTTTTACCTATGGGAAAATCTCTGGTCATCGTTGAGTCGCCCGCGAAGGCGAAAACGATCAACAAATACTTGGGCAAGGACTTCATTGTGAAGTCCAGTGTGGGTCATATTCGCGACCTCCCCACCTCTGGAAGTGGAACAGCTTCTGATCCCAAAGAGCGCGCGGCCCAGGCGGCCTTGACGCGAAAAATGGCGCCTGAAGAGAAAAAACGTTATCAGGAGCGAAAAAAGCGCGAGCAACTTGTACGCCGCATGGGTATAGATCCCGATCAGGATTGGGCAGCCCAATATGAAGTGTTGCCCGGCAAGGAGAAAGTGGTCTCCGAGCTGCGTAAGATCGCGGCCAAGTCTGATGCCATATACCTCGCTACCGATCTGGACAGAGAGGGTGAGGCCATTGCCTGGCACCTTCGCGAAGCCATCGGTGGGGACGAGGGGCGTTACCAGCGCGTGGTGTTCAACGAAATTACCAAAAAAGCCATTCAGGAAGCGTTCCAGCACCCCACGGAATTGGATACCAACCGTGTGAATGCCCAACAGGCCCGCCGGTTTCTCGATCGGGTCGTTGGCTTCGAGGTCTCGCCTTTGCTGTGGGCTAAAGTGGCACGCGGCCTATCCGCAGGTCGCGTTCAATCCGTAGCCGTTCGTCTGATTGTGGAGCGTGAGCGAGAGATACGCGCCTTTGTCCCCGAGGAGTTCTGGGAGGTTCACGCCAACTTATTGCCCCAGGGGCACAGCGCCGTTCGGTTCGAAGTCAAATATCGTTCGGGAGAGAAGTTTGCTCCCAAGACCGAAGCGGAGGCGCAGGCTGCGGTTGGTGCCCTTGAGTCGTCGTCCTTTGAGGTCACGAACCTCGAATCGCGGAAAACGAGCAGCAAACCCGGTGCACCCTTTATCACCTCGACCCTGCAGCAGGCAGCCAGCACCCGGCTCGGTTTCAGCGTCAAGAAAACCATGACGCTGGCCCAGCGCCTGTACGAGGCGGGTTACATCACCTACATGCGGACCGATTCCACCAATTTGAGTAACGACGCGGTCGCGGCCTGCCGGGACTACATTGGCGCGATTTACCCGCTGAGCTACCTACCCGATGCCCCCTTACGTTATTCATCGAAGGAGGGCGCTCAGGAGGCGCACGAGGCCATTCGACCGTCGGATGTGAAAACCACGCAGCAGCAGTTACAAGGTATGGAGCGCGACGCCGAGCGCCTCTATGAGCTGATCTGGCGTCAGTTCGTTGCCTGCCAGATGACGCCGGCAAGATACCTGTCCACTACAGTGACGGTCAGTGCCGCGGAGTATGGGATGACGGCGAGGGGACGGATCGTTGAGTTTGATGGTTTTACCCGGGTGCAGCCCCCGCAATCGAGAAAGCCGGATGAAGCGGACTTGCCCGCCCTGACGGTAGGGCAGGTATTGACCCTCGACAGCCTCGAGCCGAAACAGCACTTTACCAAGCCACCGGCGCGGTATGGCGAAGCGAGTCTGGTCAGGGAGTTGGAGAAACGCGGCATTGGCCGGCCCTCAACCTATGCGGCGATTATTTCAACGATCCAGGACCGCGGTTATGTGCGCCTGGAAAACCGCCGATTTTACGCTGAAAAAATGGGTGATATTGTCACCCAGCGGTTGCAGGGCGCATTTTCAGATCTCTTGGATTACGGCTTCACCGCATCCATGGAAGAGCATTTGGACGAGGTGGCTGACGGCCAGTTGGACTGGAAGGCCTTGTTAAACGATTTCTACGATGGTTTTCGGCGCAAGTTGGATCAGGCCGGGCTGCCAGATCCTGGCGGTATGCAGGCCAACGACCCCACCCCAACGGGCATCCCATGCACTACCTGCGATCGACCGATGCAGATTCGCACGGCAAGCACCGGTGTTTTTCTCGGCTGTTCCGGCTACAGTCTGCCACCGAAAGAGCGCTGCAAAACCACCCTCAATCTGATTCCTGGCGACGAGGCCATAAGCGCTGACGCAGACGATGAAGCTGAATCTCGCCTGTTGCTGCAGAAGCATCGCTGCCCGAAGTGCAACACCGCCATGGATAGCTATCTCATCGATGAGACACGCAAGCTGCACGTATG
>JAKMEU010000258.1 GCA_022425845.1 Luminiphilus sp.
GTGCAACAAAAAGCCCCTCGCGGCGAAGTCTTTGAAACGATATAAACGTCGAGAAGGCCTGAACTGTTGAAGCCAAGGTAGTAAACAATGCGGACATAATGTTGTTCTCCTGTCATTTTTGTGAGCAAGCCCGAGAGGACTTGTCGACAGACTAAGAACAAACTGGGTAGCCATGTACGTCACCGGTAGAAAATGCGTCAAACATCCTGCAGGGATGAAATAATCGCCTCTACAACCTGACGGGGATTATCCGCGCCCGTGATCGAGCGCCCCATAACAAGATAGTCGGCGCCACAGCGCAAGGCCTCGACAGGATCAACAATGCGTTTTTGATCGCCCGCTGCATCACCGGACAGACGGATACCCGGCGTGACCAGTGAAAAGTTTGACGCCATAACCCCTCGCAAACGGGTCGCCTCATGGGCAGAACAGACGACGCCGTCAAGTCCCGCCTCTGCGGCAAGCTTCGCCAGAGCAAGGACTCGGTCCACAGCGACACCACGAAAACCCACTTCCTCCAGATCTTCGTCCGCCATCCTGGTCAAGACCGTAACGGCCGTAAGCAGTGGCCTGTCGGGCCGGTTACCCAGGGCGTCACGCGCTGCGCGCATCATGTTACTACCGCCACTGGCATGAACATTGACCATCCAAACACCCAAATCAGCCGCTGCCGCTACGGCATGGGCCACCGTATTCGGAATGTCATGGAATTTGAGGTCCAGAAAGACATCAAACTCGCGTTGTACGAGCTGCTGTACCACCGGAGGGCCAACCCGGGTAAACAACTGCTTGCCCACTTTGAGCCGGACTGTGGCCGGATCAAGTTGATCAACCAGCCGCAGCGTCGTCTCCAGGTCGTCGTAATCCAGGGCAACTACAAGGGGTTTATTCGCTTCAGACATTCACGCCCTCTCCAGTTCTACCGAGGTCTCTGATGGTTCCCCAGTGCTTGCAACCCGGACAATACCAATGCAGCCGCTGGCTCCTGAATCCACAATGCGTGCAGCGGTATGAAGAGCCCTGGTCGATGATTTTTTCTATGGTCGCAAGCTCCAGGGACTCATCCTCCCCCGCTTCGGCCGGTTCATGCAAACTCATTAGCAGCGCGACCCCGCGCAGGGAAGGTTTGCCGCGCAAGCTTAACCTCAGGAAGTCCTTGGCAGCGTCCTGGCCCACCGTGGTGTGAAGCTCTCCCGCGAGGGCAAGTCCAAGGGGCGTGGTGGGTGCTGCTTTGAAGCACTCCTCGAGATAAAAACGAAGCTCTTTTCTTCGGCCCAGTGCATCCATACCCTGCTCTAGCAGTGGAATGGCCTCGGCCATGTATTCGGGAGCCTGCTCAAATACAGTTTTAAGTATTTTGACACTCAGCTCGGGCTGTACAGCAGAAAATTCGAGTGCCCCCAGGGAGAGGGTAGCGCGAACACAGGCCTTGTCATAACGCAGTGCACTGGCCAACAGCGCCCGACCCTCGGCAAAATCCCCCCGCGCCCTCGCCAGCTCTGCCTGCTCACAGCAATAATGCGCCAGCAGTATGCCAACCGGCTGGCCCACCTCGTCGGCGGCATTGTCACCAGCTTTTATCAGACTACGCTTGGGCATAAGTTGCTCTGCCACCTCCCGAGCTGCCCCCCAGTCGCTCTGCGCCTCATAGATCTCGAGTAGGTGCCTGCGGGCGACACGCCGGTGGTTGCCAGACTCAGCGACAAGATCAATGAGTAATTTCTCTGCTCGGTCGAGAAGGCCGGCAGAAATATAGTCTCTGGCCAGCTCGAGGTGCGCCAGGTGCAGCTGGGCCTGAGGAAGGCTGGGACGCGCGAGTAAATTCTGGTGAACCCGAATAGCCCGCTCTACTTCGCCCCGTCGACGCAAAACATTACCCAGCGCGATATGCGTGTCGAAGGTCTCTGCGTTTACTTCCAGTGCCTGGGTGAAGGCATCGATAGCACTATCTTGACTACCATCGAGTAAGAAGTTGAGGCCACGGTAGTACTGGGATGGAGGCCGGGCCGAGCTGCCCCATAAAACGGGCCGGTTACCACGTCGCCCAAGCCACCAGCCCACACCAATCGCAACGGTGAGCGTAAAAAGGAGGAATAGGTCAGTCACTGTCTGTGAGCCCGAAACGACGTAACTTGTCCACCTCGAGCTCTAACTTGGCATTCTGTCGACGCAACAGTGCATTTCGCGAGCGTTGCTGCAGCGTGATGCCCAGCGCAGCCAAAAGACCCAAAACGCAACCCACGGCCAGGAACATCAGCAACCACAACGCGAGTGCTCGCTCAGATAATTGAACAAACAATAAATCCAGGGGCACGGGTATCGTGTTTTGCAAAGAGAAAAAGGCGCCCAGCACAATGGCCAGACTGATCACCAGAATGCCCAGCAGGGTGCGCAGCAAGGCCACGGTCAGAAGCCGACTTTCAACGAGCGGTTAACACGTTCCCGTAGTTCCTTGCCCGCCTTGAAGTGCGGCACGTGCTTTCCATCGAGCTCGACGCTGTCACCCGTCTTGGGATTTCGCCCCCTGCGGGGCTCACGATAGTGCAGCGAAAAGCTACCAAAACCCCGAATCTCAATACGTTCCCCACCGGCCAGGGTCTCTGCCATGTGGTCTATCATCAGCTTAACCGCCAATTCCACATCCTTGGCACTGAGCTGCGTCTGCTTGGACGCCATCAGTTCAATTAGCTCGCTTCGGGTCATTTACGCGTCACTACCATTACTATGCAGCCATTTTCCAACGCCAATCCTATGATTGCAAGTTGCTAATTTACATGAAGTTTTTAATTCGATACTGCAGCGGCGCGTTTGCCAGCGTAACGGCGATTGTCGAGGTGCCTGATACACCGGGAGTAAAATGCAGCGCAATCCTTCCACCACCCCACATAAAAAAAGGCCGGCAATGCCGGCCTTTTTTATCACTACCTTAAAAGGACAAATTACTGCCCGTCCATTTTTGCCTTGATAAGGTCACCGATGGTTCCTGGCGATGCCGCCTCATCCTGCTGCTTGAGGCTCTGTACAGCTTCCTTCTCATCATCAATGTCCTTGGCCTTGATGGACAACCCCAAGGTGCGGTTCTTACGGTCAACATTGACGATCTTGGCTTCGACTGCATCGCCCACCGTGATGGCCGAGCGTGCGTCTTCAATCCGATCGACACTGATGTCAGCAACCTTCAGGTAGCCCGACACTTCGTCAGACAGCTTGATTGTGGCGCCTTTGGCATCCACTTCAACCGCCTTTCCAGTCACGATGGAACCGCGATCGTTATCGCTGACATACAAGGTAAACGCATCCTCTTCCATTTGCTTGATGCCCAGGGAAATACGCTCACGCTCAGGGTCAATCGACAGAATGACGGTTTCGATTTCGTCGCCTTTCTTGTAGTTGCGCACGGCTTCTTCGCCGGTTTCGTTCCAACTGATATCACTCAGGTGGACCAGCCCGTCAATATTGCCGTCAAGGCCAATGAAGATACCAAAGTCCGTGATGGACTTGATCGTGCCGGAGATGCGATCCCCTTTGGCATGATCGGTTGCGAACGCATCCCAGGGGTTCTGGGTGCATTGCTTGATACCCAGGGAGATGCGTCGGCGCTCCTCATCGATATCGAGGACCATGACCTCGACCTCATCACCCAGTTGTACAATCTTGGAGGGGTGGACGTTCTTGTTGGTCCAGTCCATTTCAGAGACATGAACGAGTCCTTCGACACCCTCTTCAATCTCTGCGAAGCAACCGTAATCCGTGAGGTTGGTTACACGCGCATTGACGCGGCTGCCTTCGGGGTAGCGATTGGTGATTTCAACCCATGGGTCTTCACCCAATTGCTTCAGACCCAGTGAGACACGATTTCGTTCGCGATCGAACTTGAGGATCTTGACATCCATCTCCTGTCCGACTTCAACGATCTCACTCGGGTGCTTGATCCGCTTCCAGGCCATATCAGTGATGTGGAGCAGGCCATCAACGCCACCCAGGTCAACAAACGCGCCGTAATCGGTCAGGTTCTTGACCACCCCTTTAACAGACATGCCTTCTTGAAGGTTCTGCAGGAGCTCTTCGCGCTCCTGGCTGTTGGCAGCTTCCATCACGGCACGGCGTGACACCACCACGTTGTTTCGCTTCTGGTCGAGTTTTATCACCTTGAAGTCAAGCTCTTTGCCTTCAAGATGGGTCGTCTCCCTGACCGGGCGGACATCAATCAACGAGCCGGGCAGGAAGGCGCGGATAGATTCGATATCGACGGTGAAACCGCCTTTGACCTTGCCGTTGATAATGCCTGTCACCACTTCGTCGGCAACATGCGCCGCTTCAAGTCGCTTCCACGCCTCGGCGCGCTTGGCCTTTTCCCGTGACAGCTTGGTTTCGCCAAAACCGTCTTCTACGGTTTCCAGCGCGACCTGCACCTCGTCTCCGACGTTCAGCGTGCACTCGCCATTGGCGTTGGTGAACTGGTCGAGGGGGATGACACCTTCAGACTTAAGGCCGGCGTGAACCGTGACCCATTCATTATCGATGTCGATAACCACACCGGTAACAATGGAGCCCGGTTCCATATCGACAGTTTTAAGGCTTTCTTCAAATAATTCGGCGAAGGATTCGCTCATGAGACGTTCCTGTTGTTGCGGCAGTCAAGCTGCCTAAACCAACCTCCAGATCAGGCTGGGTCTGCTTATCGATGCGGTTACCGTGGAATCTGGCCTTTAGTTCGGCGCCCGCGCTTTAATTCCTCTCTCCGCCGCCAATTCCAGCACGCGTTCGTGAACGGCGTCGGCAGACAGCTCGGAGCTGTCGATTCGGACGGCGTCCTCCGCGGCAACAAGAGGCGACACAGAACGACCGGAGTCGCTCAGGTCCCGCTCATTGATGGCGTCAAGAAGGCGCGGCAGGCTAACACTTTCGCCCTTCTCCATCAACTGCGCCTGACGTCGCTGGGCGCGGGCCTCAGCCGTTGCCGTCAGAAAGATTTTCAGCGGCGCGTCGGGAAATACGACCGTGCCCATATCCCTGCCATCAGCCACCAGGCCCGGTGACTGGGCCAACGCGCGCTGCCTGTTCAATAGAGCAATCCTGACACCCGGCAAAGCCGCCACAGCAGACGCGCCCCGGCTGCCCCTCTCTGAGCGTATTTCCCGGCTAACCTCCTGCCCCTCAAGCCAGACAGCCACGCCATCGCCCACCGGCTCAAAACGCACATCCAGTCCCCGGGTCATTCTCACAACAGCAGCTTCGTCCTGCCAGTCGATGCCCTGGGACCAACAGGCGTGGCCAATAACGCGATACAGCGCCCCACTGTCCAGCAGGTGCCAGTCCAAACTACGCGCCAACTGGAGACTCAGGGTGCCTTTGCCTGCTCCACTGGGTCCATCGACACAAATAACGGGGACTCGGCTCATTGATGGCTGGCCAGCTTCAAGCCCGCATGTGCTGCCAGATCTGCGAAGCCAGGGAATGACGTCGCTACATGATCACAGTCCAGAACTTCTATCGTACCGGTTGCTCTCAACCCCGCCATGGCAAACGCCATGGCAATACGATGGTCATGGTAGGTTCGGACGGCGCCCCCTCCGAGACGTCCGCCTTCGATAACGATCCCATCAGGAGTCGGCTGGTTACTGATGCCCAAAGTATCGAGACCTTCCGCCATGGCAGAAATGCGATCGCTCTCCTTCACACGCAATTCGCTGGCACCACGCAGTGTGGTCGTTCCCTCAGCACAGGCCGCCGCAATGAAGAGCGCAGGGAATTCATCAATAGCCAGGGGTACCTCTTCTTCCGGGATATCGATGCCATGCAACCCGGCGTATCGAACGCGGAGGTCAGCCACCGGCTCCCCGCCCACCTCACGGGGATCCAGCACAGTAATATCGGCACCCATCAGCGTGAGGATATTGATTACTCCGACGCGCGTCGGATTCATACCTACATGTTTCAAAATGACATCTGAACCAGGAGCAATACTTGCGCCCACCATAAAAAAAGCGGCCGAAGACACATCCGCCGGAATATCAATCTGTGTTGCGGTGAGTTGACCACCCCCATCAAGACCAATCACACCATTAACGTGGTCAACCGGATAACCGAACCCCCGCAACATACGTTCGGTGTGATCGCGGGTCGGTGCGGGCTCAGTAACAGAAGTCCGACCCTGCGCAAATAGACCGGCCAGTAGCACACAGGATTTGACCTGGGCACTGGCCATGGGGAGGTCGTAATGAACACCCTGTAGTGCGGAGGTTCCCTTGATGACAAGCGGGGGCTTGCCGCCTGCTGCAGCTTCGATGACGGCGCCCATTTTCTGCAGGGGCTCAATCACCCGTCCCATGGGCCGTTTCATCAGTGAGGCGTCGCCCACGAGTTGGGAGTCGAAAGATTGACCGGCCAGAATGCCCGAAAACAGTCGCATTCCCGTGCCTGCGTTCCCAAGGTCGATCACCCCGTCCGGGGGTGACAACCCCTTGAGTCCGACGCCTGTAATGGTCAGCCGGCCCTCTGAGGGTCCGATGATTGACACACCCATTTGCCTGAATGCATGAATGGTCGCCAGCGCGTCCTCGCCCTCCAGAAACCCGGAAACCTCGGTCGTACCTTCCGCGAGAGCACCCAACATAACAGCTCGATGAGACATCGACTTATCACCGGGAACACGATGACTGCCTGACAATTGGCCGCCAGGCGCAACCACATATTTCATGAGGACCCCTGTTCCTCCAACGTCTGATCTGAAACGCCCTTCGCTGAAACCTCATCGGGCTCGACCATTGGGTTCAGCACGGCGTCATGTCCACGTCGTATGGAACGACACAGAGCGAAATAATCTTCAAGCGCGGCACTATCCTGTGCAGCAATCAATTCCCTCAGGCGCGCAAGCTCCTGCTCCACGGATTGCATGGCCGCTATCAATGCGGAGCGATTTGTCAGCGCAACGTCCCGCCACATCACAGGATCCGAAGCAGCAATACGGGTCATGTCCCGCAGCGCGCCACCTCCATGATGCATGGGCTGGAGAGGGTCATCGGCCAGAACCTTTGTAAGCGCATAGGCCAACATGTGGGGCAAGTGGCTGCTGGCGGCAAGGGCCGCGTCGTGGTCGGCGACACTCATGGTGGTGACCCGCGAACCAGCGCGTTGCCACATGGCTGTTACCCAGGCAACGGCCTCAGGGTCGGTGGAGTCCTCCGGGGTCAAAATGGCTTCGCGACCATCAAATAAATCCGGCCTTGCTGCCGTTACTCCGCTGTTTTCAGATCCTGCTATGGGATGACCGGGGACAAAACGTGCATAACGCGGGAGCGCGCGCTCGACCACCCAGCCCTTCATGCTGGCCAGATCGGTGACTATAGGCTGCTCATCGGAACGCTGTATCCACCCCAGCACGCGGCCGAGCAACTCGCCCGTCGCCATCGGTGGCGCACCAATGACCAGAACATCTGCATTCTCAATGGCACGGTCGAAATCAAGGTCATAGCGGTCAATCACCCCCAGGTTCAAACCCTGTTCAAGGCTGGGCTCCCGGGGCCCCCAGGCAGACAGTTCTCCCTGCCAGCCACTGCGACGCAGCGCCATGGCAAGGGAGCCCGATATCAGGCCCAGACCGAGGAAAACGATATTTTGGGTATCCACCATGACCACGTCAGGACCGGGCTCTACAATGGGGCACAGGGGTAGGAGCCCAGTCTCTTCAACATAATTGACTGTTCCTCGAGCTCGGTCATGATTCGATCGACGGTGTCATCTTCGAGATGCCCCTCGAACTCGATATAAAATACATAGGTCCACTTCTCGGTTTTAGACGGACGGGAGTCAATCCTTGTCAGGCTGATACCCGCCTCCTCAAAGGGCCGGAGCAAACTGAGCAGGGCACCCGGTCGATTGCGGCTGGCAATCATGACCGACGTTTTATCATGACCACTGGGCGGCACATAATCACGACCCAGAATCAGAAAGCGCGTCGTATTGCTGGCATAGTCCTGTATAGCTGCCTCTCGTTTCTCCAGGGCATAGGTTTCAGCAGCAATATCCCCCGCAATGGCAGCGACTCCCAACTCATCCTGCGCACGACGAGCGGCTTCACCGTTGCTGGCCACCTGTTCCAGTACGGCCTGGGGTAAATGCGTGTCCAGCCAGGCTCGGCATTGACCCAGCGCCTGGGGATGACCACACACCTTCGTAATCTCGGCATCTGGGGTGTCTTTACCCACGAACAAATGGTGCACCACCGGAAGCTCGACCTCGCCTACGATATGGAGCGGCGATTCCAGAAAACAATCCAGGGTCTGCCCCACCATGCCCTCGGTGGAGTTTTCCACCGGTACTACGCCAAAATCGCAGCGCCGCTCCTCCACTTCCCTGAAGACCGCCTGTATTGAAGCCTGGGCATGAGGTAACGCCGACTGGCCAAAGTGCTTACGGGCTGCGGCCTGGGTGTAGGTACCCAGCGGGCCGAGAAAAGCTACGGCCAGAGGTTGCTCAAGGGCGAGGCAGCTCGACATGATTTCCCTGAAAATGCGAGCCAGGTAATCATCTGGTAGCGGTCCCGGGTTACGATCCTGGATAGCGCGCAGGATCTGGGCCTCACGCTCTGGCCGGTAAAACAGGACAGGCTCGTCATGTTGTCCCTGAACAGCGGCCAGTTTGATAGTCGCCACCTCCTGGGCACAACGCGCCCGGTCGCTGATCAGGTTCATCAGCTGACTGTCGATGGCATCAATGCGTGCCCGAATGGCCGCCAGTTCTTCGTCAGTCGCCATGGCCTAGCCGTACCGTTGCTCGAATTGATGCATAAAGTCGCATAGCGCCTCTACGGAAGCTTCAGACACCGCATTGTAAATGCTGGCACGCATTCCACCCACAGAACGATGACCTTTCAGGTTCATCAACCCGCGGGATTCCGCTTCCTCGAGAAATGTCGCGTCCAGGGCACTGTCGGCAAGGGTAAACGGCACGTTCATCCAGGAGCGGGCCGACCGATCCACGGGATTATGATAGAAAGATGACTCATCAATCAGTCCATAAAGGCGCGACGCTTTTCGCTCATTGATGGCCGACATGGCAGCGAGTCCGCCCAGCTCTTCCAACCAGGCAAACACAAGGCCTGTGAGATAAATGGCGAAGGTGGGTGGGGTGTTGTACATCGAGCCATTGTTCTCGGCGTTGTCCCAGTTCAATACAGCGGGACAGGAGGCACGCGCCTTGCCGAGAAGATCCCTGCGAACAATGACGAGTGCGAGACCTGCAGGGCCAATATTTTTTTGAGCGCCCGCGTAGATAACACCAAACTTTGACACGTCAATAGGCCGGGACAGCAAGGTCGATGACATATCGGCGACAAGGGGCGCCAATGTCTCCGGCACATTGGGAAACTCCAATCCGCCAATCGTCTCATTGGGGCAGTAGTGGAAGTAACATCCACCCTGTTCGGACCACACATCGCTGTCGGGGATGGACATGAAGTTATCAGCACTTCCATCAGCGACCACATGGGCTTCGACAAAACGCGCCCCCTCAGCGAGGGCCTTTTTTGACCACTGACCGGTTACCAGGTAATCCGCAGCGGCGCCCTCTTCAGCGAGATTAAGTGGCACGGCTGCGAACTGCTGACTGGCACCACCCTGCTGAAACAGCACGGCGTAGTCATTGGATATGTTCAGCAGACGCCGCAGCGCGGCTTCCGCCTCCCGGGCCACCGACTCAAATGCTTTACTGCGATGACTAACCTCCATAACCGAGGCGCCCTGACCCTGCCACTCGAGCAATTCATCACGGGCTCTTGCCAGGACGGGTTCAGGAAGAGCGGCAGGACCCGCGCAGAAATTATGGGTACGACCCACGGATCAGGCTTCCCCTGGCTCACCAGGCCCTTCGGCCAGAGCAGAGTCTGAATCGGCGCCCGCATCGTCATCTTCGGCAATTCGGCTGAGGCGAACCAGCTTCTCATCTTCACGGGGCTTGATCACCCGAACACCCTGCGTATTGCGCCCAAGAATTGAAATTTCATCGACACGGGTGCGTACCGCAGTTCCCTGATCGGAAATCAGCATGATCTCATCACCACCTGACACCTGGACCGCACCCACCAGCGGCCCGTTCTTGGTGGTAGTCGCCATGGCAATGACGCCTTTTGTGCCTCGACTCTTGCTGGGAAACTCGGCTGTTTGCGTTCGCTTGCCATAGCCTTTTTCGCTGACGGTCAGTATGGCGCTATCGGGCTGGGGAACGATGAGGGAGATGAGCCGGTGGCCCTCACCCAGACTGATACCTTTAACACCACGGGCTGTTCGCCCCATAGCCCGAACGGCGTTCTCCGAGAAACGTACTGCCTTGCCTTCGCTGGACAGCAACATGACATCACACTCGCCGTTGGTGACCGCTGTGCCAACCAGCCAGTCGTCCGCCTCCAGGTCGAGGGCTCGCAGACCCACACTGCGCTGGCGGGCAAACTGCCTCATGTCGGTCTTCTTGACGATACCTCTGGCGGTCGCCATGAAAATATAGTGACCCTCCTCGTAGTCGTCGATGGGCAGGATAGAGGTAATACGCTCCCCCTCATCCAGGGGAAGCAGATTGACCATGGGGCGCCCGCGGGAATTACGGCTGGCCAGCGGGATGTGGAACACGCGCAGCCAGTACACCTTGCCCAGATCAGAAAAACAGAGAATGGTGGCGTGGGTGCTGGCTATCAGAAGATGCTCGACAAAGTCCTCGTCTTTCACCGCTGTTGCTGATCGACCCGTGCCACCGCGACGCTGGGCCTGATAATCCGACAGGGACTGGGTTTTCGCATAGCCACCGTGTGAAATGGTGACGACACGGTCTTCCTCCGTGATCAGGTCTTCCACCTTGAGGTCATGGGGCGAATCGGTGATCTCCGTCAGACGCTCGTCCCCGAACTCCTCGACCAGCTCGTGTAGTTCCTCACGAATCACCTGCCTGAGGCGCTCGGGCTCACGCAGGATTTCAAGATAGTCCGCGATCTCGACAAGCTTGTCCGAGTATTCCTGTAATAATTTTTCGTGCTCAAGCCCCGTGAGCCGGTGCAAGCGAAGATCCAGTATCGCCTGTGCCTGCGCCGGGGAAAGATGGTATTCGCCTCCGTGAAGACCGAACTCGGGGGGCAGGTCATCGGGCCGGCAGGCATCGTCACCGGCCCGCTCAAGCATGGCGGTGACGTCACCTGGCCGCCACGGATTGGCAATCAGACCCGCCTTGGCATCGGCTGGCGTGGGAGAAGTTTTAATCAACTCAATCACGTCGTCGATGTTGGCCAGTGCTATTGCCAGCCCCT